>JAVBSE010000142.1:0-7362 GCA_031547315.1 Opitutales bacterium | reverse complement strand
CATTATCAGTATGAAATGCAGTTAAAGGTTCCTATTCTTGTTGGCTTCTTTTTGGCGTCGCTTGTTACGCATGGCACTATGCAGGCTTGGTGGATACAGCCATTTTTGTCTGGTTTAAGCGATGGGCAGCTTTTTATGGGGGCAATGTCGCTTACTCCTTTTAACGACAATGCTGCAATAACTTACTTGGGCACGCTTGTGCCAGATTTTTCTGAAACCAAACGTTATCTCTTAGTTTCCGGAGCAGTTGTTGGCGGCGGTTTGACTGTGATTGCAAATGCCCCCAACCCTGCAGGTTTATCGATTTTATCAAAACATTTTAGAGCTGGCGTTTCTCCTTTAAATTTGTTTTTATGGGCAAGTTTTCCGACAATAATTTTGGCTATAATATTCTACTTTTTTTAAAATATGAACAAATACGATCTTGCAATAATTGGCGCAGGCCCCGCAGGCAATACTGCTGCTTTAGACGCTGCCGCTTTAGGTAAAAAAATTATTTGCATAGATAAAGGCAAACTTGGCGGCACTTGCTTAAACAAGGGCTGCATTCCTACCAAGGCAATTATTGAAAGTGCAAGTGCCTATAAAAAAGCAAAAGATTCTGCGCATTTTGGCGTTAATGCCGAAACTGTTTCTTTTGATTATTCTATTGTAAAAAAACGCTCAGAAGAAGTTGTTGAAAGACTGGGCAAGGGTGTGGAATTTCTCTTTAAAAAGGCAGGCGTTGAATTTCTAAATGCAGAGGCAAAAATTGTTTCTGAAAATAAAATTATTGCTGTGTCTTTGGATGGCATTTCTACAGAAATTTTTGCAGATAAAATTTTAATTTGCACCGGCGCAAAACAAAAACGCCATGAGGAGTTTTTTAAAGTTTCAAACAAGGTAATATCTTCAGAAGAAGCTCTCAAACTGGATGCAGTTCCGCAAAGTGTCATGGTTGTTGGGGCAGGGGCTATTGGCTTGGAGTTTGCATGGATTTGGAATAGCTTTGGTGCAAAAGTTATACTTATTGAAGCAGAAAAAAATATTCTGCCATCGGCAGATGATGAAATTTCAAGGAACTTAGAACGTGCTCTAAAAAAGCAGGGCATTGCAATTAAAACTGCAAAGTTTGCAAAATCTTTAGTGGCAAAAGAAAATCTGCTGGCTTTAACAATTACAGATGCCTCATCTCAAGAAGAAGTTTTGGAAACAGAGTATCTTCTTTGGGCTTGCGGCATGGAAGCCCAGCAGATTGAAGCTGAAAATCTTAAGTTCAATAAAGATAAAAATGGCTTCTTGCTGGTAGATGAAAATTATGAAACAAGCGTAAAAAATATCTACGCAATCGGCGACAGCATTGGCGCACCTATGCTCGCACACGCAGCAATTTCTGAGGCTCATATTGTGATTGAAAAAATCTTTTCTCCCAAAAATTCAAAAAACTTAGGCGCAGTTCCAATGTGCGTTTATACCTCCCCACAAGTGGCTTCAGTGGGCAAAGTTTTAGATAAAGAAAATTCTGCAGAACTTAAGCTTCCTTACCTTGCAAATGGCAAGGCTGTTGCAATTGCACAAACAGAAGGGCTTATCAAAATTTCTTACGACAAGCAGTCAGGCAAAATTCTTGCAGCACACATCTTAGGCGCAGAAGCTTCAGAGCTAATTTCAAACTTCGTAATTGCAATAGACAAAGAACTGACAGTTAAAGATTTTGCAGAATTTTGTTTCCCGCACCCCACAATTTCAGAGATAATAACTGACGCCGCTAGTATGTAGTTTTCAATTGGAGGAGCTGGTTGCGCTCCTCCAAACCACCTAGCAACGAAGGCTAAGCCCTCGACGTACAGACAAGTTCAAAGCACTTGTGTGGATTGTGAAAAGACTGATAGTGTGTTCTGTTAACATAAACTTTAACTTGGTTTTAAGATAAATAGGGAAAGAAAAAACTGCGTTATTTTTCTTTCCCCAGTTTAAATAAAAACAAGCGACTCTCTCATCATAAAATTATGAAAATAATTTTATGCATTTAAACCAACTAAAGTCTATTGCGGTGCATATGAGGATTTGGAATTAGGTTAATGAGTGTCGTGTATGATTCTGTTTTCTTAAGAATTTTACAAATTGGAATATTTTAGGATAGGCGCAAAGAAATGTTTTTCTTTGCGAAATAGTCTCTTATACATAAAAGGATTAATCTTAAGAATATTTTACTTGCTGACTGTAAATACAAAATATCAAACGACCTCATTAACTTTATTCTCCTTTCTCATCTGCTCCGCAATAGACTTTGGCTTAAGTAAGAAATCATGTTTTTTTTAGATATTATCTGTTAACATCTGTTCCATCTGTGGTTAATTATTATCTGCGTTTATCTGGGTCATCTGCGGCTAATAAATCTTTTTTTAATGATAAGTCTTTTTAAGAAATCACTATTAGGGTGATATTTGCTTTTGCTTCTTTTGCATTTTTCTTTGCTTTTCTTAGCATTAAATTTATGGAGAGTTCATCTTTGGGGTTTATGGCGCAGAGTTCTTCAGATTTTGTATTTGTCCAAAGTCCGTCTGTGCAAAGTAAAAACCAGTCATTTTCGTTTATTTCAAGTTTTGCATATTCAATTTCTTCTCCGTAGCCTTGCCCTATGCAGGAATATATTTCGTGTTGCAGAGGGTGTTTAGACATTTGGGCTTCTGTGATTTTTCCATGATTATGCATTTTTTGAATTAGGCTGTGGTCTTCAGTTTTAAAAATAATTTTTCCACTGTTTATTTTATAGATTCTGCTATCGCCTGCGTGTGCCAAAAAAGCTTTATTTTCTAAAATCAGAAGTGCCGCAAAAGTTGAATGTGGGTTTGTTTTTGTAAATTGGGCTCTTTTGCAAACAGCATTTTGGGCATTTTCTACAAATTTTTTTAAATAGTCTTCAGCGTTTTCCAGATTTGGAAGCTCGCTTTCTAAAAGCAGCCTTGCCTCGTCGCAAATGGCTAAAGAGGCTATTGCGCCGCCCAGCATATTGCTTAGCCCATCGGCAACAACTGCAAATGTAATGCCATATTTTTTTGCGTAAAAATATGCGTCTTCCTGTTCTTCTTTTTGACCTCTTGTTTGTTTTGCAATTATCATTTGGTATTTTCTTTTTTGCTTTCTGCGATATTCACTTTTTGCGGCAAAATTTATTCTCTGCGCTTTTAGGTTTTTTAAGGTAGCCTTTTTCAAGAAGCATTTGTTCTATCATCAATCTGATTTGCAGGTTCTCGCTTCTGTTTCCCAGTTTTGCCAAGGCCTTAAGGCGCTTTCTGCTGCTCAAAGAAATTTGAAATTCTATCGTTATGTGTTCTTCGTATTTCATATCGTATTACGATTTAATACGATTTAATACGTTAAAAAAATGCAATTGGTCAAGAAAAAATTGCTTTTTTAAAATTAAAGTATAACGCTGTACTAAACTTTATAAAAAATGCCTAAACTTAAAGATACTATTACAGTAAAAAAGAAGCAACGTGCAGACGATCAAATAGTTGTTTCCTTTAGTTGCCCTAAATATTTAAAGGCAGCGCTCACCAATGCGGCCAAAAATGAAAAGCGCAGTCTTTCCAATTTTTTGTGTTACTATTTGGAAGATATGTTAGATTCAGAGCGTTTTGCAAATACGCCTATTTTAAAGAAATCTGCTTTGGCGCAGGGCGCTGATTTGCAAAAAAAATCAAAGTAAAATAGCAGGCTAAATTTATTTCCCATTTTTAGGGAGATAAGGCTTTTGTATTTTAAGATTTTCTAGATTACTTGACAAAGTTTTTGAAATCTCTATCTTTGGTCGGATTATTATTTATCAAGGTTTTATCAAGTAAAGGAACTAAATTATGTTGAAGAAAATCGACCACATTGGGATTGCTGTAAGCTCTATAGAAGAGGCACGCCCTTACTACGAAAACGTCTTGGGGCTTAAGTGCGAAGGTATGGAAGAAGTTGCAAGTCAGAAAGTAAAGACTGCATTTTATTCTGTCGGAGGCGTACATTTAGAGCTTTTAGAGCCTACAAGTCCGGATAGTCCTATTGCAAAATTTTTAGAAAAAAACCCTAGAGGCGGCGTTCATCACATAGCTTATTTGACTGATGACGTTCCTGCGGCTTTGGCAAAAGTAAAAGAAGCAGGCGCTGCGCTTATTGATGAGACTCCTCGCAAGGGCGCTCATAATAAAGAGATTGCGTTTTTGCATCCTAAATCAACAGCAGGCGTTTTAACAGAATTTTGCCAAGATGGCAAAGATGGCTGTGGCTGCTCTTGCGGACACTAATTTTAACTTTTATTATAATAAGATATGGCTATATCAAAAAAACTAATGGACGGTCTTATGAAGCGTCGTGAAACTATCTTGGCATCTGGCGGTGCAGAGAAAATTGCGAAGCGTCATGAGAAAGGTTTGTTGACTGCGCGCGAGCGCCTTGAAGCTCTCTTCGACGAAGGCAGCTTTCAGGAGTTCGGAATGTATGTCACACAGAACTACAATATGTTCGATGGGGCTGGCGCAAAAGACAGTCCTGCTGACGGAATTATCACAGGCATAGGCTTGGTTGATGGTCGCCCAGTTGCGGCTTATTCACAAGACTTCATGGTTAGTGGCGGTTCTTTGGGTGCAAATCACGCAGAAAAAATCTGCAAGATTGCAAAATTTGCCGCAGAAAACGGAATGCCTGTTATTGGCGTTAACGACTCTGGCGGCGCAAGAATTCAAGAAGGCGTTGAAGCTCTTGGCGGCTACAGCAAGATTTTCTGGAATAATGTAAATCTTTCTGGTGTTGTTCCTCAGATTGCTATTATTGCAGGTCCTTGTGCAGGCGGAGCAGCTTACAGCCCCGCTCTTATGGACTTTATTATTATGACCAAAAAGAACGCAAATCTTTTCATTTGCGGACCTCAGGTTATAAAGGCTGCAACAGGCGAAGAAGCAGACCCTGATACTTTTGCAAGTGCGGCGGCTCATGCTTCTATTTCCGGCAACATTCACTTGGTTGCTAATGACGACAAGCATGCTATAGAGCTTGCAACAAAGCTTTTGTCTTACTTGCCATCAAACAATATGCAAGATGCGCCTCATCAGCTTTCAGCTACAATTTCAAAAGAGCTTGATCCTGTTTTGAATGATATAGTTCCTGAAGATTCTAAGAATCCGCTTGACGTTTACAAAGTGATTGAGCGCATTGTTGACCCTAGCAGTTTCTTTGAAATTCAGTCTATGTGGGCAAAGAACATTGTTGTTGGTTTTGCAAGAGTTGAAGGCGTAGTAGTTGGTATTATTGCCAATCAGCCTGCGTTTAAGGCAGGCTGCTTAGACATCAATGCTTCAGACAAATCTTCAAGATTTATCCGCACTTGCAACGCATACAATATTCCAATTTTGAATTTGGTTGACGTTCCAGGTTTCTTGCCTGGTTTGGCACAAGAGCAGGGCGGCATTATTCGCCACGGCGCTAAGATGTTGTTTGCTTATGCTTCAGCTTCTGTTCCAAAAATTACACTTATTATGCGTAAGGCTTACGGCGGCGCATACATTGGTATGTGCAACCTAGAAATGGGTGCCGACATGGTATTTGCATGGCCAACTGCGGAAATTGCAGTTATGGGCGCAGAGGGCGCAGTAAACGTGCTTTTCAAGCGCGATATTGAGGCTGCTGCGGATCCTAAGGCAAAGCGTGAAGAATTGAAAGAATCTTATCGTGATAAGTTTGCAAGTCCTTATCAGGCTGCAACATTGGGCATGATTACAGACGTTATTGAGCCTGCTCAGACAAGAAGCGTTATAGCAATGGCGCTTCGTGCAACTTTAAGCAAGCGTCAAACACGTTTGCCAAAGAAGCATGGTAATATTCCATTATAAAATCTAAAAAATAAATATTATGAATATTGCATTATTCGCAAAGATAACAACAGAGTCCTCTTTTTTTGAACAAGTAAACTTCATGTTGTTGTGCTTTTTGCTTGTTATAGGCGTTTTAGCTATTCTGTCTTTAGTGACATCATTACTAGGCATATTTTTTAAATCACTTGATAGCAAGCAAGCAGCTGCAAAAGCTGCAAAACCGGCTTGTGCTTGTGCTAATATGCCTGTAGCAACTGTTGCTGCTGATGATTCTGCACGTATTGCAGCAATTATCAGTGCCGCAGTTTATGCTGTTTTAGAGGGTGCGCCTCATCGCATAGTTTCTGTAAAACCTGCTGCGCCTGATTTAAATTGGGCAAGTTCCGGTCGGAACGCTATTTTCGCATCAAAGAACAATATCAAAAAATAAATTTAATTTAGAAAGTAAATATAATGAAAAAATTACGCATAACTCTTGAAGGTAAAACATACGACGTTGAAGTAGAAATTCTTGGCGAAGTTTCTAACGCTGCATCTGCACCTGTAGCAGCAGCTCCTGTTGCTGCGGCAGTGGTTGCCCCTGTTGTGGCAGCCCCTGCACCAAAGGCTGCACCTAAAGCTGCGGGCGCCGGAACAGTTGCCGCTCCTTTGGCTGCGGTTGTTGTTTCTGTTGATGTTAAAGTTGGTCAGCAAGTTGCAGAAGGCGACAAGCTTATCACTCTTGAAGCAATGAAGATGAATACTTTTGTGTTTGCACCAAGCGCAGGCACTGTTTCAGAAATTTTTGTAAGTGGTGGTCAGAGCATTGCTGAAGGCGAAGCTTTGGTATCTCTTGCTTAGTTTTATTTGCCGCAGCTTTTGCTTGCGGCAGATTAACAAAAATTAACCACTCGAAAATTTTTTCGTACAAAAAAATAAAGTAAATGAATTTACTAAACGATTTAATGGAGTTAATCTGGGAGTCAGGCTTCTTCTATATGGACTGGAAGATGATTGTGATGTGGCTTGTTGTAGGCGTATTGTTCTACCTAGCTGTTCGTCATGAATTTGAGCCTCTTTTGCTAATTCCAATTTCCTTTGGCGCATTAATTGCAAATTTGCCTACTCAGGGCGTGATAAACAAACCTGCGGGAGATTTAATTTCTCCGGTAGAAGGTTATGTTCAGCACGTATTTCTTGAAAAGGGCACTTATATTGAATTGCCCAGAGTTTTGAAATCGCAGCCTGACGCTCTTTGGAGGCTTGTTGGCCGCGATTCTGATGGCAAAGACTTTGCTGTAAAAGCTCAAGAGTTTTTTGCCCATGTAGAAAAATACACAGGGCTTGAATCTCACGATTCTGACTTGCCTGAATTTAAACAAAAAACTTTGCGTGAAGCTAAAAATGCTGCTGTCGATAAAGGGCAGGGCGTTCCAACACTTGCTGCTATTGTTCGTGAAAATAAAAAATTCACAGACTCTAAAGCATGGATGGAAAATTCTGTTAAAGTGAAATTTTATGGGCAAGAAATTGAAGTTGCCCCTAA
>JAVBSE010000066.1:0-2549 GCA_031547315.1 Opitutales bacterium | reverse complement strand
TTGGGGATGGTTATGTCGTAGCCAACATACATATCTTGCCCAAGGGAGGCAGTTTGAAAAGACTGCGCATTGGGAGAGTCTGCAAAAAGCCTCAAAAGTTTAAACTGTAAAAAACTTGTCCACCAATCATCGCCTGGGTCGGTGTAATTAAGCTTTAGACCATTAGTGTAATACCTGTCAGAAAAATACAAATCGTTTTCAGTTTGTAAGCTAATTACAGTTTTTCTTGTTTGCTCCTTCGCATTTGCAAAGCAAATTGTGCAAAGAGTTAGAAGCAAGGTTGACAAAGTAAAGAGTCTTTTCATACACTTAAAACTTAAAAAATGCGAATAACATCAGGAAAAGCAAGAGGAATTTCTCTAAAATCGCCAGCAGGCGACGCAACACGTCCGGCAACAGACGCTGCAAGGCAGGCCATATTCTCGTCTTTGGCAGATTTTATTGAGGGCGCAAAAGTTGTAGATTTATTTGCAGGCACAGGCTCTTATGGGCTGGAAGCAGTTAGCAGAGGCGCAAGCAGCGTTAATTTTTTTGAATCTAATAGAAGAGCGCTTATTTGCCTAAAAGAAAATATAGAAAACGTTAAAAAATGTCTTGGCACACTAAGTGCAAACGTAAATTTTAAAGACGTTTTTACTTACAAACCTTCTGAGTCTGAAACTGGGGCAGACCTAATATTTGCAGATCCGCCTTACGAATATTTTAAACAAAAGCCGGAAGCCATATTTGAAGTTCTCAAAAAATTTTCAAAGCCTGAAAGCCTCATAATTTTAGAAGCCCCTGCCGATTTTGAATTCTCAGAAAATTCTGGCTTTGAATTAATTAAAAGATTGGGTAAATCTGGCAAAGGAAAACCAAGTCAGCTAATTTTAAAACAAAAAGAAAACTCTTAGACTAAACAAATTTCTATGAAATTTTATAAAAAAATTTTAAGCCTGCTAACAATAAAACTATTTGTTTTGTCGGCATTTTGTGCAGACTTTAATGCAAGCGAACTTCGTGAAACACTTAAAGAAACATCAGAAGTAGCAGAAAAAACAGCAAAATTAAAGACGGACTTTGGAGCAGAAAAATTTGCTCTGGAAACTCAGGAAAAACTTTTGTTAAGCCTCCAAGAAAAATTAAAATCTGAAATTAAAAACCAAAAATCAGAGATTCTTCAGAAAGAAAAAGATTCTAAAATTGTTCAAAAACATCTTTCAGATTTTTCAGAGCTTGAAGCAAAAATTTCTGCCACAAATGCAGAAGCATTTACTTGTCTGAATTTAAAAAAAGATGAAAGTAAAAACGCTTTTAAAAACGCCAAAGAGATAATTTCATATCTTAAGCAAAGTCTTCAAGATTCAAAAACTTTGCGCATAGAAATAAAAAATAAAGAGAGGATACTTTGCATAGGCAATGTCGCAAAAATTTCAGAAAAATCGTCTGCAAATGCAAAAAAAGCCTGCGATATGCTTGAGGGCAAAATACCCTTTGATTATATTAGTCTAGAGCTGAAAGGAAAGGGGCTTTAGTATGAAAAACTTTTTATTTTTACTATTCTTTTTTCCTTTATTTTCTTATGCGTCAATAATAGATGAGGCAAAATCAGAACTAAAACAAGAGCGTATAAATTACGAAAAAACAGCCATTCAAATTTCGGAAAATCGCACAGAAATTTCAAAGCGCCTAAGCGCTTTATATGCAGAAAATAAACAACTTGAAGCAGAGCTTAAAACTCTGAAAGAAAAAAATAAAAACTTTGATTCACTAAGTCAAGATCTGCTCTATAAAGAAGCAGAACTTGAAAGCCTTAAAACAGAAGCTTTAGACTTTTATAAAACAATAAAAAATAGCGTCTCAGCAGAAAATTTTGAAGATTTTTCAAGTGTATACTCAAAACTTTGCAAGCTTGCCATAAATGAAATTAATTCAGCAGAAATTTTTGATACCATCTGTGTTTCAGAGGCCGAAAACGCAAAGGCAAAGTACCTTTCGGGAACTACGCAAACGCTTGAATTAGACATTAGCGAAGGCAAAATTTCAAAAGTAAAAACACGTACGCTTCTTGGAACTATTGTTGCAGGCGGGGTTTGGATGTATCCTATTTTGGGCTTTGGTTTAATTGCTTTTGTTTTGGCTGTTTACAAAATTGTTTTCACTTTAAAAATTAAGCGTGCGCCCAAAGATACAATCTTTAAAATTGCAGAATGCTTAAAAGCAAATGATAACGAAAAAGCTAAGCAAATTATTTTAAATTTGCCTTATCCTTATTCTCAAATGCTTGCAGATTTGCTTAATAATAAAGATATAGAAAAGTCGCTTCTGGAAGAAATTTCTTATGAACAAATGTTAACTGTGGGAGAAAAGCTTTATTCATACTTAGGCTTTATTTCTGTAACAGCGGCAGTGTCGCCTCTGCTAGGGCTTTTAGGCACAGTTACTGGCATTATCAAAACCTTTGCCAACCTTTCAATTTATGGAACAGGCAATAATGAAATGATGTCAGTGGGAATCAGCGAAGCTCTTATCACAACAGAATTTGGGCTTATAATTGCAATTCCGGCTTA
>JAVBSE010000214.1:0-3350 GCA_031547315.1 Opitutales bacterium | reverse complement strand
CAAAAATATCTTTTCCAAACTCGTGCTCCACCTTTACAGTGAGCTCTGCCAAATCAAAAGAATCAAAGCCCAAATCTTTGCGCAGGTGGGTCTGAGGCGTGATTATAACTTTTTCCTCGCTGCCTTTGTTTTCTAAAATTGTCTGAATTATTAAAATTAATTTTTCCATAAATCTAAAATTATACTACTACACGCTCAACCCTTCTGGGGATAGAAACCATAGTTTCCCAAGGAATGCGCCTTGTCCAGTGGCTGTAAGATGGAAGGTCTATAAATTCATTTCCTTGCCTGCCTATAAAAACAACTTCATCTCCCACAGAAATATTTTCAAGCCCCGACACGTCTACCAAAGTTTCATCCAAACCCGCATTGCCTAAAATAGGACAGGCCTTGCCGCCAATTAAAACACGCGAAGACTCTGTAAAGCCAGTAGGAACGCCATCTGCATAGCCTGCGCTCACACAGGCAGTTTTTGTTTTTTCAAAAGCAGAAACAGAAGAAACCCTTGCCTTAAAAGACAATACAGGCTGCACATCCACAAAGGGTTTTTCGCCCTCATTAAATGGACTAATGCCATATTGCAAAAGCCCAACACGCACAGCATTGCAAGGTATAAGTTCTTTAAAATAATTTAAACCTGCCGAGTTATGCAAGTGCACCATCAAATTGTGAAAGTCTAAATCATCCAAAACTTTTTTAAAATTTTGCGCCTGTAAATTAGTGTAAGCTGCGTCAGAATCTGCACTTGATAGGTGTGTAAAAATTCCGGCCAAACGCAAATTTTTGTATGCAGAAATTTCTTTTAGAAATGCTGCTGCGTTTTCATGCCATGCGCCATAGCGCCCCATGCCCGTGTCTATTTTTACATGCACATCTAAAATTCTGCCACGTTGCTGCGCAAGAGCGTTAAAATCTAAAGCTTCTTCTGTTGTTGAAATTGCGGGGATTGCGTCGTACTCAAAAATTAATTTTCTTTCAGATGGCAATATTGGGCTTAAAACCAAAATAGATTTTGCTGAAACTAATTCTCTTACCCTTGATACTTCATACATATTTGCAACTGCAAACATATCTGCCCCGCCCTTCAAAAAAGGAACAAGCGTCTGAGGCAGGCAGTGTCCATAGGCGTCGGCCTTAACAACAGCAATATACGCAACGCCTTCTCCCAATGCAGACTTAATTTTTCTGACATTTTCTTCAAGAATTTTTAAATCTATTTCTATCCAAGATCTGCGTATTGCCGTACTCATATTACGCTTTAAATAGAGCCCTCTAAGTAAAAAACCGCAAGATTAAAATTGAAAAAATAAAGACTTTGTATGATATTTTTTTTGTGAAATTTTTTGAGAAAATATTAAGACTGTTTGCGTCCCAAAAAAATACTCTTGGGACTAAGGCAGAAAAAGCCGCCGCAAAATTCTTAAAGCAAAACAAAAAACTAAAAATCATCTGTCTAAACTGGCGCAGCGGCCACTACGAAACAGACATCATAGCCTACGATAAACTCTCTGACTGCATAATTTTTGCAGAAGTCAAATGCCGCCCAAACTACGCAAAAGTGCAAGGCTATTACGCAGCCACAAGCAAAAAAAAGTCTTCCGCACTAAGAAACTGCGCAAGACTTTTTCTCACAGAAAATAATTCTAAAAACAGAAATTTTCGCTTTGATGTTTTAGAAGTCAATCACGATGGTTCCGGCAATATTTTAGAAATAAATCATTTTGAAAACATACACATCTAAGCCGAATTTTTATTTGGCTTGCCTCACAAAAATTCCAAAAAATTCTCCATCAAGATTTTCATTCCAAACAAAGCGAATGTCGTTGCCATTTAACCTGCCTCCAAAGTAGGCGTCTTGCACAGGAATTTCAACTACTCTTAGTTTTTTAGTGTCGTCTATTCTTATATTTTTAAGTGGCTTCCAAGCGCCTGCGCTATTAGTATTTGAACGTACTGTTTTGTCGTTAGAATCGTAAACTATATTTATGCTTTCAGGCCCTGAATCTTTGTAGACAACAGAAAGTATCAGTTTCTGATTTTCAAGTTTTCTAAAATTTTCGGGAGCTTTAAAATAGACATAGCGTCCGCCAAGTTTTTCGTGTTTTTGAGTTTTGTATAGAGTGCGTCCATTTTCTGTTTCTTTAGTAAGAGCACTTTCACCTGTGTTTTCTTGAGGGATAAAAACCTCGCCAAGTTTTTCTGCTTTGCCCTTAAATTCTGCGCCAACAATTCTGCCCCTAAAATCCGGCATAGGAAAATTGTCTGTTCTGAAAGGCAAAACAGGAAGTCCGTTTGCCCCATATAAATTGCCAAGCGCAAAAGATTTCCACATATAGCGCACAGCAATCGGCTTTTTAACTTTGTCTGACTTTAGCACAATTTTTGCGCCTTGTATTTTTGCGTCCGCATCATAAAAAATTCCGTCTTCGCCGCAAATTGCAAAGCCCTCAATTTTTTTTGCAAAAAGTTTATAGCCCTCTGGATCTTCGCCAAAGGGTTGATTTCTTTTTTTGTTAATTATCAAATCTTTTGCGACAAGTTTTTTTGCATTTTTAAAACTTACAATTGCTGTGTTCCCTGAAATCTCCAAGTTTTCAAATTCAGGACTTAATACCTCATCTTTAAATGCGCCATCCAGTTTGAGCGCAATCTTTGCAAAACGCTCTGCTACGGGCTCTTTATTCTGAGGGTGAATGTCCTCGTACTCGCCATAATCTATAGTGCTTACGGCAAAAGTATTTGGAACTTTTTGCATAGTTTTAATTTGCGCATCACGCAGCCACGCCCAAGCTTCATCTGTAACGTCGCCATCGCAGCCTTCTTTGTAAGAGGCAAGCAGCGCAAAAATGAAAGGAAGGTTAGGACGCTTAAACGTTTCTCTCCAAGAGATTATCATTTGAGGAAAAAGCTCTGCATATCTGTCGGGCCAAAGCGCATTAGATTCGCCCTGATACCAGAGTATTGCCTTAAAGCTCATGTTTCTTAAAGGATAAATCATTGTATTAAAAAGCGCATGCGAAGGAAAGCTCCCCGGGGTTTTATAATCGGCGGAAGTCATTTTAAACTTGCCTGTATCTTCAGGCATCCAAGGCTGAATTCTTGTGCCGCTGACACCTGCTAAAACTAAGCCCTGCGGAACATTTTGCGCTTCAAGCATTTTCTTGCCAAAGAAAGATCCTAAAGGCGAAAACGAGTGCAAAGTTCTTCCATTGCAGTCGCTCCAAGACATCTTGCGCCTTACGCTGTCTTGCTTAACCAAGTCTTCTGGGGGAGAATTTCTTGCAGGGCCGCCAACATGTGTAAGCTTAATTCTGGGTTCATTAACATCCTTTAAAATTTCTTTTAAAAGA
>JAVBSE010000058.1:0-7226 GCA_031547315.1 Opitutales bacterium | reverse complement strand
TTTTTTTAAAAAATGATGTATTAGAACTCACAAACAGACTCCTTAATAAAGATTTATCTAAGTCCTACAAATTTAATCAGTCAATGAAATTTTTTTATGCTCTTTTTAAACGCCTCAATTAAAACAAAAAAAACGCCTCTGAATTACAGAGGCGTTCTTAAGTTAATTAAAGCTGATACTTACTTAGCGTCGCGGCCGTAAACTTCTACTTCAATATAGGCATTCATCTCATTTGTGTTATTGCCATTTGAATAAAGTCTTACGTAACGAGCCTTGATTGGCTTTTCGATAACAATTAGTTTGCCTTCGTAAGTTTCAATCCAAGCTTTGTCTTTGCCGGCACCAAGCTTTGAAGAGTTGTCGTGGTCGGCATTGAAAATAGTTGTTACACCCTTTTCAAACTTCTCATCATCAGAAACTTGAACTATAACGTCGTTATAAGCTCTTTCTTGTGAGTGGAAGTGCCAAACAGCAACTGCGTAAAGTTCAAAAGATTTTTCCAAATCAATCTGAACCCACTGAACGCCGCCCATAAGTTCTACAACTGAAGGAGCACCTGCAGCTTTGTCGCCATCTGTAATCTGAGAAAGCTCTCCCATTAAAGGAAAGTCGTCAGATGCAGTTACGTTCTTTTTAAGCGCAACGTTTGTTACGTCTGCCGGAACTGTAGGAGTTGGGTTATTGCCCTTTTTGGAATCAAGATTTGCAAGCACTACAGGAACCGGTGTGCCTTCAATCTGAAGCTGAGGAAGTTCTAGTTTAAGAACCTTAGTTTCTTGTGCAAAACCTGCTGCGCAAACAGCAAATATCGCTAATAGACTTGTTATTTTTTTCATATTTAAAATTATTTAAATTAGTTTTTGTAAAAACTTTGAAGCGAATTACGCTTCAAAGTCTTCTGTTGTGAACTCAAGAGTCTTGCCTGCCTTGATAGCTTCAACTGCCTTAAATACAGCAGCTTCTGCTTCAAATGCGTGTGCAGCGTCGCAATTAAGTTTATCTGTACCACGAACAGAATTTAAGAAGTTCTCAATATGTGGCTTATGAACCAAAGATTCCTTGTACATTTTGCTTTTTGGCATATCAAACTCTGGAAGTGGCGGAGATTCACGAGCATCGCCGGAAGCCACGTCAACAGGCTTGCAAGTACAAATATGTCCCTTATCGACCACGCCTGTGCTTACATAATCAACCCAAGTTTCTTTTAATTCTGGCTTATTTTCTGCATAAGCCTTAATCAATTTTGGATTTTCAGAGAACTTTACAGCACCCTTATCGCCCATAAATAATTCATAATAACCGCCGCCTGCTGCAGTAGTTGTCTGAACCTGATAGAATGCACGTGCAGTATGCTTTTGGAATGTTTCATACTCGTAAATGCACATTACGTTGTCGTAAAGCTCTTTATTCTTGTAGTAATCAACACCGCCGCTTGCAAGAACCTTCTTAGGTCTGCCGCCAAATACCCATGCAAAAATGTCTATCTGGTGTGCGCCCAAGTCAGAGATAGGTCCGCCGCCGTACTTAGAGAACCAGCGCCAGTTCATAAACTCGAACTCATTTGCATAGCCATACTTTGCCAAAAGTTCAGGAGTAAGCCTTGCAGACTTAGGAGCTTGCAAATCTTGAGTTACTGCCCTATTCCACTGACCATTTGCACAAGTAAGCTGACCACAAACATTGCGCTTAAGAATAAGCTCATTTAGCAAATAGATGTAGTTAGGATTAGACTTGCGCTGGTGGCCAATCTGCAAAAGCTTGCCTGTTGACTGCATAGCCTTAACCATTTTTCTAGCACCTTCTTTAGTGTTAGACATCATCTTTTCACAGTAAACGTGAATGCCTGCTTCCAAGAAATCGATAGTCTGTGGAGAGTGCCACAAGTCCGGAGTTGCAATAAACACAACGTCGATATCTTTTTCAGTGGCAATAAGGTCTTTATAGTCTTCGTACTGCTTAACTTTGTCTGCGCCAATGTTCTTATTGTAAGAATCCATACGTACGCCGGCAATTCTGCGATTATCCATTCTGATATCGCAAACAGCTCTGAAAACAATGCCTTCGCATTTTAGAAGATTGCTCAAAAGCACTGTGCCCTGAGCACCCATGCCAACCATGGCAACATTTAGTTTGTCAGACGGAGCATAAGATGCCTTTGCAGCCCCTAGCAGTGAGGACGACAGCACTAAGCCGCCTCCAAACAATCCCGCCTTCTTTAAGAAGTCTCTTCTTGTGAATATATCCATAATTATTCCCCTTTCATATTACTTGTTTTTGCAAAGCAATTTGCAAATTTTCTTGTCGTCCAAAAGCTGAAGCTTGTTATAGTCAGACAACATTAAAGCTGCTACAATTAAAAGCATGTGCACTGCCAAAGATGCAACACCCAAAGTGCAATCTGCAGGCAAAAGCTGTTTTTCTAAAATTAAGAATCCGTAAGTTAAAGAAATGTAAAGCAAGCCAGATACAAACAATGTTAGGCGTGAGCAAAAGCCAAAAATAAGCGCAAGGCCTGTAAGAACCAATGCCGGTCCTAAAACCCAAGCGTAAGGCTCTACCATAAATGAAGGCATAAGCGGATTTGCTTTAAAACCTGCAACACTCATAGGAATGCCGTCTGCTGGCATTGCTTTGTATGCGCTAAAACCAAAACCTTTTGTTACTTCATAAAAGGCGTCAGAACCAGGGGCTGAAAGCATTTCAGCAAAGCCTGCTGGGTCTTCTTTTTTAAGCTCAAGAGCTTCTGCTGTAAGAGTCTTCTTATCGCCGTAGAACTTGACAAGACCTGTTATAACGCCTCTTGTACCAAGCCAAAATCTTAGCAACCAAGCTGCGAGTGTATATGTGAATGTGCAATTACATTTATCGTCCATAGTATTATTATATTTTCTTTAGATTATATTAAGTTTTTTCCTCAAAATGGAAAGCTTTTTTTCAAAATAAAGTTGATTTATAGCTCCTCCCCCCACAATCAGGAAAACAAAAACGCATTCAAAAAGATTTCTCTTCTTGAATGCGTAAATTTATCGCATTATTGATTCGATTTGTCAAATGCAGAATCAAAAACTACATCAGAAGTTGGAAAATCTATGCTTCTGACAAATGCCGCAGACTCTGTGCCGCCATGAACTCTGTCCATGCGTCCGTCTTCCCATTCAACAGAAAGCGGGCCCTTGTACTTAATGTCGTTAAGAGCAACAATAATTTCTTCAAAATTAATATCGCCATGACCCGGAGAACGAAAATCCCAATAGCGGCGAGGATCTGTAAAGTCTGTATGGCCGCCAAATACGCCTACATCGCCATTGCCGTGGCCCCACCAAGCATCTTTAATATGCACGTGGAAAATTCTGTCAGAAAATTCGCGAATGAATTTAACATAGTCAACACCCTGATAACCAAAGTGGCTTGGGTCGTAATTAAAGCCAAAACGCTTGTGGTTTTTGATAGCTTCAAGAGCACGCTTTGCGCTTGCAATGTCGAAAGCTATTTCTGTTGGGTGCACTTCAAGGGCAAAGTTTACGCCAAGTTTGTCGAACTCGTTTAAAATAGGAGTCCAACGTGCGGCAAAGTCGTCAAAACCTGCCTGAATTGCACTTGTGGGAACCGGCGGGAATGAATACAAAAACTGCCAAATAGAAGAGCCTGTAAAGCCATTAACCACAGGAGTTATTGGCGATTTTGCCAAAGACGCAGGGCGAAGCTTCATAAAATTTGCGCAAGCTTTTGCAGTTTTAATCATCTCTGCAGCAGCACGCTGACGCACGCCTTCCGGGTCTCCGTCGCCCCAAATTTCAGGAGCCAAAATGCCCTTGTGGCGTATGTCAATATTGTCGCAAACGCACTGCCCCATTAGGTGATTAGAGATAGCATAGCAATTAAGACCATTTTTTTCCAAAATTGCCCATCTGCCTTTTAGATAAGCTTCGTCATCAAATTTTGATACGTCAAAGTGGTCTCCCCAACAAGCGATTTCAACGCCGTCATAGCCCATAGATTTAATCATAGGAGCTAATTTTTCAAAAGGAATATCTGCCCATTGTCCTGTAAATATTGTTACCGGTCTGCCCATTTTATCTGCCTTTCATTATTTTTTTGTTATTAAATATTTTAGTTAAATAGATAGTCTAGAACTAGCATAGAACGTTCAAGAAAACCCTTAAATCGAATCAAAAAAAAATATATCTGTCAAGCATTTCGCACTGCATTGCAGTATAGATTTTAAATATTTAATTCTTTAAAGCATGAAAAAAAGATTGCAAAAAAATACGAATTCTCCAATAAATTGACAAAATGGAAGAAAGCTTAAAGGCAGACGAAAAGCGTTTAACAGGCTTGGCAGTTTCTAATGGAAGTGCTTATGGCTCTGCGTTTGTTGTTAAGCGCAAAAAAACAAATATTCCATCTTACGATATTTCAAGCTCTCAAATAGACGGCGAAACCAAAAGATTTGAGCAAGCCCTTGTAAAAACCAGAGCCGATATTGACGCAGTAAAAGAAGAAATTTTGCAAAAAATTGGCGAAGACGAAGCTGCAATTTTTGACGCTCACCTTCTTGTTCTAGAAGACGTTGCCATTATAAATGAGACTTACTCTCTTTTAAGATCTTCTATGAAGAATGTGGAATTCTGCTACGTTGAAGTCATTGACAGATTTTTAACTGCTTTTGAACAAATTGACGACCCTTTCATGAGAGAGCGTGTCGCAGATATAAGAGATGTTTCTCGCAGAGTAGTAAATAATTTGCTTGGTTATGAAGAAAAATCTTCAATTGTTTTGGGAGAGCCTTCAATACTTGTAAGTACAGATTTTACGCCTTCAGATTTTGCCATTGTAGATAAAACAAAAGTTTTGGGCATAATCACAGAAAAAGGTTCTTTTACAAGTCATACTGCAATTTTGGCACGCTCTTTGAGGGTTCCTTGCGTTGTGGGGATAAATGTTGAGTCTGCAAATATCTCCAAGGGCGACATGATTTTGGTAGATGGCTACAAGGGGCAGGTTTTTGTTAAGCCTTCTGAGGCCACTCGCAAAAAATATACTGAAATTGCAAGCATACATCAAGAGATAGAGCGCATTTTTGACGCTTCTTTGCCCTTTCCTGCCGAAACTACAGATGGGCATAAAGTTGGGCTTTATCTAAATATTGGCTCTGCAAACGATATGAGCCAAAACGCTGTTAAGTTTTCTGACGGCGTTGGGCTATTTAGAACTGAAAGCATATTTTTAGACACAAATTCATTTCCATCAGAAGAAGTGCAGTTTGAAGCATACAAAGCTGCTGTCATAAAGATGAATGGCAAGCCAACTGTTATACGCACGCTAGACCTTGGCGGCGATAAAACTATGCCCTCTTTTGACGAAATGTTTAAAGAAGAAGACAATCCTTTTATGGGTTATAGGGCAATTCGTTTTTGCTTGGATCACGTTGATATTTTCACAAGCCAGCTTAAGGCAATTTTAAGGGCTTCCGCATTTGGCGAAGTAAAAATTCTTTATCCTATGATTTGCGGCGTCAATGAATTAGTGCGTGCAAACGATGTTCTAGAGCAGGCAAAGCTTGCGCTGCGTAACGAAGGCAAAAAATTTGATGAAAATATCAAAGTCGGCGTGATGATAGAAGTTCCAAGCGCAGCAATGATTATAGATATTCTTGCAAAGCACTGCGACTTTATAAGCATAGGCACTAACGACCTTATTCAGTACCTGCTTGCTGTCGACAGAGTAAACGATCACGTTGCGCATTTATATAATCCTGCAAATCCTGCAGTAATTCGCACAATCAAAAAGATAGTAAGAGACGGAAAAACAGCAGGTCTTGAAGTTTCTGTTTGCGGCGAAATTGCTGCCGACCCTATTTTTGCAATTTTGCTTATAGGTTTTGGCGTTGATAATTTAAGCATGTCTGTAAGCTCTATCAGCGAGATTAAATTTTTGCTGCGCAAAGTAACATATAAATCTTTGCAAAAAATGGCTGAAGAAGCGCTGATGCAAAACTGTTCAAGAGATATTCTTACTGTTTTAAGAAAATTCAGAAACGATCAAATTAAAAAATATATCCAGATATGATGAAGATTTCAGATGCAGTTTTGCGTCTAAAAAAAGAGCTTCTTAAAAGTGAAATATCTACGGAAAAAAATGCTCTTTTAAAGGCTTCAATAGATAATTCCAGATATTCGTTTTTGCCTGACGCAGTTGTTTTTATTAAAGACGCCTCAGAAATTTCAATTGTCTTAAAAATTGCAAACGAGCTTGAAATACCCATCAGCATAAGGGGCGCAGGCAGTGGCGGCGCAGGGGCCGCCCTTGCTATAAATGGCGGAATAGTCTTAGATTTGTCTGCACTAAATTCGATAAAAATCGACCCAATTTCTTGGATAGCAGAAGTGGAAGCCGGCGCAATCAATGAAAATATAGACAACGCCGCAAAAGAATTTGGCTTAATGTATCCTCCGGATCCTGCTTCAAAAAAGTATTCTACTATTGGAGGCAATATTGCCTGTAATGCGGGTGGCCTAAGGGCGGCAAAGTATGGCGTAACAAGAGATTATGTTTTGGCTCTTGAGGGTTACTTACCCAAGGGAGAATTTGTAAAATTTTCAAGGCCCTTAAAAAAATCTGCAGTTGCAATGAATTTAAGAGACCTTTGGGTGGGCTCTGAAGGCACGCTTGGCGTGATAACAAAAGCCTATTTAAAGCTTATTGCACGCCCTAAGTTTAAGCAGACTATGCTTGCATTTTTTGTTTCAGACAAAATGGCTTTCAGGGCTGTTAAAGAAATTTTAAAGTCTGGCACTATGCCATCGGTTTTAGAATTTATGGATGCAGACAGCGTAAGAGTTGCATCTGAATTCAAGAAAAAATCTGGCATTACAGGTGCGTTGCTTTTAATTGAGTGCGATGGCAATGAAGATGAAGTAAGATTAGCCTGCACAAAAATTGCAGAAGTTTTAAAATCATACTCCACAAAACTAGAACTTGCAAAAGACGAAACTGAATCTGAAAGTTTGTGGGAAATGCGCAGGGCATGTTCGCCAGCAATGTTTCTTTTAAACAGCGCAAAACTTGCTCAAGACATAGTTATTCCGCTTCTAAAAACAGAAGAGTTTTTTGAATACTATAAGCAAGTTGGCAAAGATGCTAAACTGCCTACGCCAACTTTTGGACATGCTGCAGACGGCAATTATCACATACATTTAATGTATGATATTGGCTCTGAAGAAGAA
>JAVBSE010000071.1:0-2510 GCA_031547315.1 Opitutales bacterium | reverse complement strand
TTAGGTTCACTTCTAACAGATGGCATTGGCGACATTGCTTCTGTGCAGATTTCAATTAATCTTACACGCAACGCAGAAGCTTGCCTTGCCATTTTGCAAGGCGCAAGGGCACGAAAGTCTAAAGCAGAATATATTGCCTGCCCAAGCTGCGGCAGAACTCTTTACAATATTCAAGAAACTGCAAATCAAATTAAAGCGCGCACTCAGCATTTAAAGGGGCTTACAATCGGCATTATGGGCTGTATTGTAAATGGCCCGGGCGAAATGTCTGATGCCGACTTTGGTTACGTTGGCGGCGCCCCAGGCAAAATTAATTTGTACAAAAACAAAGACTGCGTTGCAGTAAATATTCCTGAAGCAGAAGCTATTGACAGGCTTATAGACTTAATTAAAGCTAACGGACGCTGGGAAGAACCCAGTAAATAGTTTACTGTAAAATATTTTAATGCATGCGTCTGCCTAAAAAGCAGGCGCATTTTTTTTGTTTTTCATCTGTTAATGGGTGTTTCAAGTTATATTACTGTAATATGTAAATTTCTTGAAATCTTATGATTTTCTGCCTTACTGGAGTGTGTAAATATAAAATATTGGGGGATTAATAATGTATAAGTGGATAGGGAAAATTATTGTGTTTGTTTCATCTTGTTTTGCATTTGTTTTTGCAGATGAAGTTTGGAATG
This sequence comes from Opitutales bacterium, assembly GCA_031547315.1. Taxonomy (GTDB): domain Bacteria; phylum Verrucomicrobiota; class Verrucomicrobiia; order Opitutales; family Intestinicryptomonadaceae; genus Intestinicryptomonas. The sequence goes on along the minus strand of JAVBSE010000071.1, from coordinate 1,830 downwards.
ATATTTCTGTTTTCAGAGTTAATAAAGAAGAGCCTCATGCTTTCTTTTTAATTGCAGATAAACAAGCAGAAGCAGGCAAAAAAATGTCAATAGACGCCATAGAAAAAATTTATCTTGGCGAGGCATACAAATCTTTAAACGGCACGTGGAAATTCTTTTTTGCAAATTCCAGGGCTGATATTAAAGAAGAATTTTTTGCAAAAAATTTTAATGACAAAAAATGGTCAGACATAAAAGTTCCTGGAACTTGGCAAATGCAAGGCTGGGATAGAATCCACTATGCAAATATCAACGCAGAATTCTTCTATGATCTAAAAGGAAACTGGCTTGAAGAGTTTAAGGGTCTAGATTCTGACACAGCGCCAAGTGCAACACAAAAACCCTTTGTGCCCGAAATTCACAGGCAGGCAGGAATTTATAGAACAGAGTTTGAACTTAAGAAAACTTGGTCAGACAAAGAAATATTTTTGCGTTTTGATGGGGTAAAATCTGGTTTTAAATTATATGTGAATGGCAAGTATGTGGGCTATTCTGAAGATTCTTTTACGCCTGCGGAATTTAATGTAACAAAATATTTGTCTGATGGCAAAAACACAGTTGCGCTTGAAGTCTATAAATTTACTACAGGCAGTTACCTAGAGGTGCAAGATATGCCACATACCTATGGAATTTTTAGAGACGTAACAGTTGTGGCACGCCCTAAAATTTACTTGGAAGATTACTACGCAAAAACTGTGCTCGCAGATGATTTAAAATCTGCAAAAATAGATTTGAGCGTGAAGCTAAGAAACCTAAGTTCAGATTCTACAGACAGTGCAAATATTCATGTAAAAATTGTTGATGAAAAAGGCAGAACAGTAAAAGGTTCTGAGTATGTAAACGGGCTTATAAAACGTCTGCCAAAAGGAGAAATTTTTACTTTTTCAAAAGAATTAGACGTGTCTGACTTTGAATTATGGAGTCCTGACAAGCCAAATTTATATACAATAGTTTTTTCTGTTTTTGAAGGCAGTAAATTGCAAGAAACAGTTTATGCGGACTTTGCATTCAGAAAGCTGGATATTGCAAATAAAGAGCTGCGTCTAAACAATTTGCCTCTCCTTTTAAAGGGCGTAAACAGGCATGACTTTTCACCTCAAATGGGCAGCACAGTTGCGTTTGATTTGCTTAAAAAAGATATGCTGCTTATTAAGCAAGCAAACATAAATGCAATTCGCACGTCGCATTATCCTAATTCCGACAGATTTTACATGCTTGCAAACAGGCTTGGCATAACAGTTTTAGACGAGGCCAATCACGAAACGCATGGCTTAAGAAAATACGTTCCTGCAGAAAATCCTATCTATGTAGAAATAAGCAAAGACAGAATGCGCAATATGGTAATGCGCGACAGAAATGTGCCAAGCGTAATAATGTTTTCACTGGGCAATGAATCTGCAACTTACTATACGCTATCTCATAAAGAGATGGAAAAACTAGGCAGACAGCTAGACTCAACACGCTTCATACATTGCGAGCAAGGCGCAGGGCAGGCAAGCAACACTTCAGACTTTGTCTCTCCTATGTATGGCGGCTATGGCAGGATGAAGTGGTATTTAGAGCAGAAATATGATAAACCATTTTTCTTTTGTGAATACGCATTTGTGCATGGGCTTGGCATTGGTAATCTGGAAGGCAAATGGGAGCTTATAAGAAAAGAGCCTTCGCTTAGCGGCGGCTATATTTGGGATTGGGCAGACAGAACTCTCTATCTGCCGAACCCAAGTAATCCTGCAGAAAATTTTTTGGCAGATGGGCGTGACTTTGGAACAAGCCCCAGTGCAGGCACTT
>JAVBSE010000148.1:0-2805 GCA_031547315.1 Opitutales bacterium | reverse complement strand
CTCGCAAGCCTTATCGGAAAAGTCTGTGGCAAATTTGATTATAAAGCTAAAAAGGGCAGGGATACTTTCTTCAACTTTGGGTGTTTACGGGGGTTATATGTTAAATAAAAATCCTAAAGACATAAGTCTTCTAGAAATATTTGAAGCAATGGAAGGCAAGATGTCTATAGTTAACTGCATAGAGTGCCCCAACACTTGCAAGAAGGCAAAAGTTTGTAAGGCTAGGCTGCTTTGGGGACGCATAAACAGCAAAGTTGCTTCAGTATTTGCTGAAACAACTTTGCTGGATATTATGAATGAATAGGATATATTTCTAAGCGTAGGCTCTTACTTCAACAATGCGTGCAAATTCATTGCCATTGGTGGAGTCTATTTCTATTTTGATTGCAGAATATTCTTTGCTTGCAAAGTTTAGGCGGCAAACTTTTTTCCAGTTGTTTTTTACGTCAGCCAAAATTTCCTTTTCGCCATTTGGAAGTATGGCTACAAGTTTAAAATCTTTTACAATTTCCGGCTGTGCTCCCCAATGAATGCGGTCTACATAGTCTTTATTTTTAGACATTGTAAGCTCTCTTGTGCCAGAGTCAAAAGTGATTTGTAATCTAGATAATTTTTGAGGCTTTTCCCATTTTAATTCAAGCCAAGGTTTATCTTTTACTTGCGCAATCCATCTGTTTTTGCGTTCTCCCTTAAGCTCTATTGCAATGCCATTTATTACATTTTCTGGCAGGGTATCTTTTGCGTTGGCAGAAGAAGCGGCTTTTGCAAGCAAGGCCAAGTCGGCAGCGTCTTCATTTTTTACATTTACTATTGCCTGATTATTAAGGAGCAAAATTTGTTGCAATTCTTTTATGAGTTTTGCACCGCTTCTTATTGAATTTGGCAAAGTATTTTTTTGCACGCACATTGCTGCTGCTGTGCCCGCAGCTTGCCCAAGTGCAGCGCAGGTTGCCATTACTCTTGTTGATGTGAACGCAACGTGAGAACAGCTTATGTTTCTGCCTGCCATCATTAAGTTTTTAAAGTCTTTTGAGATTAATGTGCCAAGCGAAATATTGTAGTATTTTACATCTCCAATTTGTCTGCAAGGGGGGCGATTTGTAGCGTCAAAGCCTTCTTTGGGGTGGTCGTCCATAGACCATCCGCCTGTGGCAATGGCGTCTTTAAAATTTTTCCAGCCGCCTTCAATATCGTGCTGCGTCATTGTGTATTCGCCTGCAATTCTAAAAGTGTCGCGCCTTCCGGGAAGCATGCCTATGCCATCAAAGGCCCAGTTTGCAGACTCTGGGAAGTCGCCGCTATTTTTGATGTAGTCCCAAATTCCAAGCACAACTCTTAGGAGTTCGTGACGCAGTTGTTCGTGATCTAATATCGCATTTTTATCTCCGCCAAGTTCTATCCACCAATAGCCATATTCAAAATGTTCTTTGTTTATGTTTCTGTACTTAAGCATATTCGGCGTAATTTTTCTTGCCCAAGAGGGCGCAATAAATGGCATGGGTTTGCCATAGTCTTTTGCAGTGAACATTATTGACGAGCCTTGATGAGTTCCCTGTGGATCATATCCGGAAAGTTTTTCATCATAAGTTTGAGGAGTGTCTCTGCCAGACATTAGTGTAGCGCCTGCTTCTTCGGCAAGGCGGCTGTCTCCGGTGCAGTCTATAAATATTTTGGCGTCAATTTCATAAAAAGTATGAGAGCTGTCGCACCTTGCGTAGGCTTTGGTGATTTTATCTTCACTTGTTTTTGCGCCGCAAAGATCTGTGTCTAAAAAGAGTTTGATATTTGGCTCAGAAAATACCTTGTCGTATAAAAGCAAATCCCAAGGCTCCCATTCTTTTTGAGGATTTCTTATTAAATTTTCCAAGAAGATTTCTTCTATAATTCCGCCTTCTCTGAAACCCGATTGGCTATAATGCATTCCAAGTGGGTGCATTCTGATTTCACTGCTGGAGTTGCCGCCAAGTCTGGACCTGTCTTGCAAAAGAATAACTTTTGCGCCTTCTCTTGCGGCAGAAATTGCAGCGCAAACGCCCGCAAGACCGCCGCCTGCAACCAAGACGTCGCAGTTTAAATTTTCTTGGCGCATTGCTTTGTCGAAAGACCCGGCAATTCTTTTTTCAGTCTTGTCTTTAGATTTTAGCGGAGCTTCATTTGCGCCGCTTAAATTTTTTGCCTCAAGCGGAACACTTGCAATTAAGGCATAAGAGCCTAAAAGCCCCGTGCCTTTTCTAAAAAAATCTCTCCTTGATATTCCCATTTTCATTCCTCAGTTTATAATTATAAGATATAAGTAATTGCGCAGAAGACTATTGTTTAGGAATGTTTTAGTCAATGCTGATTATACAAGGCAGTTCACATTTGAACTATAGCAAAAGTTTATAAAGCTTTAATAAAAAGCTCTCTCATAATTGCTTCGTCTTGATTTGGGCGGCTTATGAGGTCTTCAAATGCTTTGATAAGGTACATCTGAATATCCAGAAGTTTTTTTGCGCTAAATCTTGAAGCAATGGGCGCAAGTTTATTGCCAACGTACCAAGGATTTTGAGCAAAAAGATTGTATGCGCTTTTGTTTTCGCACTTAAAATTTTCTGAATATTTTGCTACAAAACTTTCAAATGCGCCTCTGGGGAAGGGCGTATACTTAGGCAATTTGCCATCGTCCATATATGCCCTTATTTGAATGAGTGTGGAGTTTTGTTTTTGCAGGCTTGCTATGATTGCACGTGATGACGCATTTTTATTTGTGAAAAAGTATCTGTGCAGCGCAGCCAAAGCGTCTCTTAAATTACCGCTGTAAAAAAG
>JAVBSE010000112.1:0-5802 GCA_031547315.1 Opitutales bacterium | reverse complement strand
TCTTTTATTTTTATTTGGAATTTAAAGTTCGACGGCAAAATTTCTTCCTTTAGCGGGCTTTACGAGAAAACAAAGTCAGATTCTGCGGCAATTCGCAAAACCTGGGCAGATGCAGTCTCTAAAACTATGGCAATTGCGTATTCGTCTGACTTTGAAGAGGCCCTTAAAATTTATGCAAAATTAGAGTCTGACTTAAAAAACAACGCTAGTATAAGTAATCTTATTTCCTTTTCAAAACTTTTGCCAAGCGCAGAAATCAGGGCCGAAAATTTGAAGCTCTACAAAGATTTTTTTGAAGCTAATCCGCAAATTGAAACGCTTATAGAAAACTCTGCAAAAGCTTATGGCTTTAAGCCCAAGTTATTTAAAAATTCAATAAAGAAATCTGAAACAATTTATTTTGAGGAAGCTTTTGAAAACTTAAAAAAAGGCCCTTTTGCGGCAGGATTTTCAAGACTCTTTCATCAAGATGAAAGCGGCACCTACATTGGCAATTTGTTCAATGTTTCGGCAAATACAGATAAATTCATGCTCAGAAAAGAAATTGGAGGCGAAAGCCAAAATATAATTCTTGCAGATAACGAGCTTTTTGAAAATCACATTTCAGGGCTGGCAAAGGCTTGGATGATTAAATTTTTATTTTTGGCAATATTTTTAGTTTCTGTTTACCTAGCCTTAACATTTAAAAATTTAAAGCACCTAGTAACAGTAATGCTCCCTGTTCTGACAGGCCTGTTTTGGACATTTGGCGCAATGGCGGCTTTGGGTATAAATGTTACGTTAGTGAATGCAATTTTTGTAATTTTTGCAGTGTGCATTGCAGAAGACTATGCAGTATTTATCATCTTTGAGCGTTTCAGAGGCAAGCGCAAAGACGCCCTGCAATCTGTGATAGTGGCTGCGCTTACAACTATTGTGGGCTTTGGCGCACTTGCACTTGCCAAACACCCTATTTTATTTGGATTAGGGGCAACTGCCGCAATTTCAGTTCTTTCAATTTTGCTTGCAAGCATACTTATTTCTTTGCCACTTTCAAAAAACATAAAAGCTAAACATGGAAACTAATTTCAAGTGGAGAAATAAATCTTACGGCGGAAAATTTGGGCATGGCTCTTTTGTTTTTTTGCTTAAACATTTTGGACTGCGCCCTGCTTACGCACTCTTGTTTTTTGTAGCGCTATACTTTATTTGCTTTAAAAAAAATGTTTATAAAGAAAGTGCACGCTATTTAAAAAGAGCTTTAAAACCCAAAAAATTCACCTTGTTTTTTCACGTTTATTTGCACATTTATTCTTTTGGAAAAACTTTGATAGATAAGTGGGCCTGTCTTTACAAGCTTGGAAATATCCAAACAGAAGACACAATTTCTGAGTCAATAAAAGCAGAAGTAAAAGATGCTGGCTTTATTATCACCAGCGCTCATTTTGGCGCTTGGGATTTGGCTTCAAATTTAATAAACAGCCTCTACGGAAAAGACGTTTACCTTTTGGGTCAGCTTGGCGAAGATGAAGAAACCAGCAAAGTTTTAGAGAAAAACAGAAAACTTACAGGCGCAAAAGTCATAGACCAAAGTACTGACAAAATGTCCAGCCTTACTGCATATATGCTTTTAAAGAAATCTTCAATAATTGTAATGCAGGGCGACAGAGATATTGGCGGCAGAACTGCTCTTGTAGATTTTTTGGGTGCAAAAGTGCAAATGCCTTTAACTGCGTTTATTTTGGCTCAAAAAGCAAGTGTTAAGATTTATCAGCTTTTTTGTGTGAGAATTGCCCCAAAAAAATATAAGAATTTAATATTTTCTTTTGAAAACATAGGCAGCGCAACGCCTGAATCTTTGGTCCAAGCCTACGCAGATAACCTTGCAAAGATGGTTCAGGATTATCCATATCAGTGGTTTAATTTTTACGACTTTTTTAATGAGGAAAATTAATCTTAAAAAATCGAAAATACTTGCCAGAACACAAGATTTTAAGCATTTTTAGAAGTAATTATTTATAGATATGGACAAAGACAGTTTAATAAAAGAATTACGCGCAAAAATAATTTACGCACTGAATATTCAAGGCATAGACCCTGAAGATATCACTGCAGACACGCCCCTTTTTAATGAGGATGGACTAGATTTAGACTCTGTCGACGCACTAGAATTAGTTGTTTTGATGGAAAAAGAGTATGGCGTTTCTATTGACGATAAAAAAGAATCTAAAGCAGTTTTTGCAAATTTAGGTCTTTTGGCAGACTATATTATTTCTAAAAAAGCATAATTAAAATGCCCCTTTGCGAGCAAATTAAGCCACTAATTTTAGGCATAGGACTTTGTTCCAGTGCAGGTCAAAATTGCGCTCAAAACTGGGAAAATGTAAAAAATGCAAAGGCTAATTTTCGCAAACAAGAATTTTTTATAAGCCCAAAATATTCTGAAAAATTTTTTGCCTTATCTCTTGAGCCAAGCCAGAAATTTGCAAAATTAAATATTCCCTACTGCGCAAAAATTCTTTATCAGGCAATTGATGAGGCGTTAAATCAGGCAAAACTTTCAGACGCTTTAAAGGCAAAGTGCGGCGTCTTTGTGGGCACTTGTATTGCTGAGATGTTCGAGCCTGAAAAAGCCTTAAAAGCACACATAAAAGAAGGTTCAGAAAACTTTGCAAAGTTTAGATACTATGAGTGCGCAAGCCTTGCAGAGCAGTCTGCAAAATTTTTCAAACTTGGCGGCCCTAGAATGACAATCTCTACAGCATGCTCTAGCGCAGGGCTTGCACTTGAAGCGGCTTCTCAAGCTTTGTCTGACTGCATTATTGACGCAGCGCTGGTTTGCGGAACTGACGTAGTTTCTCAACTTTCCGTAAATGGCTTTGGCTCTTTGCTTTTAATGACAGAAAGCACTTGCAAACCTTTCGACAAAAACAGAGACGGCATCAATTTGGGCGACGCAGGCGCAGCAGTAATCCTAATTAGGCAAGACAAGCTTGCCGAAAGCTCAAAAAACGTTTTGGCAAAAATTTCGGCAAGCGCATCTTCTTGCGACGCCTATCACGCAACTGCTCCGCACCCTGAAGGTTTGGGGGTTATCAAAGCAATTAAAGACGCTCTTAAAAAGTCTGGTCTTTCAAGTGCGGATATTTCGGCAATTTGCGCTCATGGCACAGGCACTGCAGGTAACGACCCTGCCGAGCTGCTTGCGCTGAAAACTGTTTTTGCAGAAAATTTGCCCCCCTATTTTTCTTTAAAAGGAATTTATGGGCACACTCTTGGAGGCAGCGGCTTAGTGAATGCAATAATTTCTGTTTGCGCCTTAAATGAAGATATTTTGCCAAAATCAGCCGGCTTTACAGAGGCAGACCCGGAAATTTCTGTTCTGCCAAATACAGAAACGAGGAACTTAAAATTAGATTCCATTTTGTCTAACTCTTTTGGGTTTGGAGGTAATAATTCAGCCTTAATTATTTCTAAATACAAAGATGAAAGTGATACAAATTCTAAGCCTTGCAAGCTAAGTGTAAACGTCTATCTAAATGCAGCAGGCGTCATCAGCCCCATAGGCAATTCCTTTGAAGATTTTTCAAAAAATTTTGGGCAAATTAAAAACAATGTTTGCGATACAAGCAGCCTCCTAAAATCTACGCCGCCCCTTAAAAAGCGCAAGCTGGCAAGAATACAGCAAATGCTATTAGACGCAACAGAGCAGGCTTTGGCGCATAAAGAAAATTTTGACGCCCAAAATTCTTGCGTCTGTTTTGCAACAGGGCTTGGCATGTTGAATGAAACTGCAAAGTTCATGGAAAATGCTTTTAGAAAAGACGAGGCAGAACCTTTACCCTCTTTATTTGCAAATTCTGTACATAATGCGCCTGCTGCGGCAGTGGCAAATCGTTGGAAAATTATGGGCTTAAACAGTGCAATAACAGCCAAAGAAATGTCTTTTGAATTTGCACTTTGGCAAGCTTTGGCGCAGATAAAATATGATGATAAAACATCTCTTGTTTTGGCTGCGGCAGATGAAATAAATGAGTATGCACAAAAATTTAAGGCGAAAAGTGCGCTCTACTGCAAATCTAAGTTAGAGCTTGGCGAGGCTGCAATTTCCTACCTTGCAGGAAATAAATGTGAAGATAATTCTATAAAAATCATCAGTGTGGATATTGCAAAAAAAGAAAATTTTGCTGAAGCAAATATCACTTGGATTAAAGAAAAATTTGCAAATGCAAATTTAGAAATTTCAGAAATATCAGCTTGGTTTACACCTGCCATTTGCAATAGTTTTGAAGAAAAACTTTTTGCGCAAATTTTTAATTATTTGGCGCCTAAAAAACTTATAAATATTTCTGAGCACGTGGGTTTGTCTTACATAAATTCAGCCTATTTTCCGCTTATTGCAAAAACTTTAGGTAAAGGAAAATACGCTCAATTGAATTTTTCAAGCACAGGCCAAAGAGCTTTAACTATATTGGAAGTATTATGAAAAAATTTCTTTTTATTTTAACACTTTGCCTTTTTTCTTTGAGCATTTTTTCAGGAGAAATTACAAAAAAATTTGCAGATAATTCTAAAAATTTAAAAGGCCTTTATTCTGAATTTACCCAAGAAAGAAATATGACTTTGCTTGAAGAAAAAGTAGAATCCAAAGGCTTTTTGGTTTTTACGGAAAACTCTTCTATGCGCTGGCAAATCACTGCGCCAGTGAAGTCTCTTATGATTTTTGACAAAAAAGTTTTAAGCAAATTTGTCTTTGAAAATGGCGCTTGGAAAAAACTAAACATTGAAGGCCAGTTTCCCATTGAAAAAGTTTTAGACCAAGTCCGTAAAATGCTGATGGGAGATTTAGACGAAAAAGACGGAATCTATATTGTCACAGAAACAGGCAAAACAATAGTTCTGACGCCAAAATCTTCTACAACAAAAAAAATGATTTCTGAAATTGTCATCACGCCAAATGCAGACTGCACAGAAGTTTCTTCTGTGGATATTAAAAATCCTAATGGCGACAACACGCTTATAAGTTTTACAAAAACAATTAAAAACCCTAGCAATCTGCAAGACGCTTTTGACCTAAATTCGCTTGATGGATATTTGCCTAAATGAAAAAAATATTTTTGAGTTTTTTTATATTTTTATTTGGCTGCTCTCTTTTTGGCGGGCTTGCTGACTGCGTTTATTCTAACTTAAGCTATACTCAGTTTGGAGTTTTAAAATTTAATGATTCAGAGACTCAAGTTAGTATTTTTGTAAAAAAATTCCCAGAAAAAACTGTAATGCAGATGGAGTCTGAAATGGGAATGCTTATGAGGCTTGCCGTTGACAATTCTGGCAAAGTGATACTTGCAGAAGGCTCTTTAATGTTCAGAAAATCTTGGGTGGAAAATTTTGCATTAAGAGATTTTTTAATTTTAACAGGCAAGGCGAACATTGCCCTAAATCCTAAAAAAATTAAATTTTCTGAAAATTGTACCTCTAAAGCAAAACTCTCTTATGGGGATGATTACAGCATAGATTTTTCAGACTTTAAATTTGAAAAAAATCTGGGAAGAAAATTGCCCAGAAAAGTTTTAATCAAAGACGAAACTTACGAAATTTCACTAGACGCAAAAAATTTTAAGCCATTAAAAAAAGATGCAAAATAAAAATTTACACAGACAGGCAGCAATTTCCGGAATAGGCGTAATCACCCCTATTGGTAATGATTTAGAGACTATGCGCCTTAATTTGAGGGCAAAAAAAGATGGTATAAGAAATGCCACAAAAATTGATGTGTCGCCATTTGTATCTAAACTTTGCGCAGAGTTTGATTTTGATTATGCA
>JAVBSE010000064.1:0-4871 GCA_031547315.1 Opitutales bacterium | reverse complement strand
TCTTTTCGTCTGCGAAAAATCTTTTTTGACTTTTAAAATTTTCTCGAATTTCCAAACAGTTTCTCCGAGTCGGAGGAAGGGTTCGTAAAAAAATCCAATGTTCGGACAGATAAAATAACAAACTATAAATGACTATGGCAGTTAAAAAAGTAGCAGTAAAAAAAGCAGTTGCAAAGAAAGCTCCTGCAAAAAAAGTAGCAGTAAAAAAGGCAGTTGCAAAGAAAGCTCCTGCTAAAAAAGCAGTTGCTAAAAAGGTAGTTGCTAAGAAGGCTCCTGCAAAAAAGGCAGTAGCAAAAAAAGCACCTGCAAAGAAGGTAGTTGCTAAGAAGGCAGTTGCAAAAAAGGCACCTGCAAAGAAAGCTGTTGCTAAGAAAGCTCCTGCAAAAAAGAAGGCAGCTAAATAATTTATTTGGTCTTTGGCATCTGCATTGGCAGGTGCCAAGGCCAAGTTTTTATCTTATGTTGCCCCATATTTTTGAGGAAAGTTTTAAGAGAGTGTCGGCGGTTTGCTAGCATTTAGTTCTACAAACGCCGACTCTTTGTTTTAAAAACTGCAAAGCAATTCTGCTTTGTTTTTTTTTGTCTTTTGCAAATAGTGTTTTACTTTTTTTAAGTTTTAGATTCTGCTTCTTTGTTTTTAAGTATGAATCTGAAAGACATAAAGCTTGTTGTTACTGATATGGATGGAACTCTTTTGAATTCCTCTGCTCAGCTTCCAAGAAATTTTGACAAAATTTTGGCGCGTATGCGCAGGCACAATATTGCCTTTGTGCTTGCAAGCGGCAGGCAAATTCAAAATATGAAAATCAAATTTTCTGATCCTGCTGTGATGAATGAAATTTATTTTGTCGCAGAAAACGGAGCTTATGCAACTTATGGCTCTGAGGAACTTTTAGAGCTTTCATTAAATAAAGAAGAGATAATAAATTTCAGAAAAATTGCGCTGACAATTAAAGACAGCTACATAGTTCTTTCAGGCAAAAAGCTTGCCTACATAGAAAATTGCGAGCCTGAATTTTTGGCAAAGCTAAGAAGTTATTCCGGCTATCTTCATTCTGTTGAAGATGTTTCAGAAATTTCTGATGACAAATTTTTTAAATTTACGCTTTGCGATTTAAAAGATCCTCACACAAATTCGCTTCCTCATTTTTTAAAATTTAAAGACAGCTTTCAGGTGGAAGTTTCCGGAACAAAGTGGATGGATATCACCTGTAAAGACGCAAATAAAGGCAATGCAGTTAAGCTTATACAAAAGCGTTTGGGAATAGCGCCCGAACAAACTGTGGTTTTTGGAGACTACCTTAACGATAAAGAAATGCTTAAAAATACTCCGCACAGTTTTGCTATGTCTAATGCAATCGAGGATATTAAAGCCATTTGTAAATACCAAATAGGGTCTAACGATGAAGAAAGCGTTGCGCTTACTTTAGATAAAATTTTGCCAATCTAGGCGTAAAAAATCTTAAGGCGTTTTAGAATGCTTGCCTTTTAAAATTTATTTCCTCATTTTATTAAGCGTGTACGAAAGATATATAATTGTGCTTGATAATTTTCCTTGGCTTTTTGCTGCGTTCTTTTTTGCGATAGGCGCATGTGTTGGCAGCTTTCTAAATGTTTGTATTTACAGAATGCCAAAGGGAGTTTCTTTGGTCAGCCCAAGGTCTAGATGCGTATGCGGAGAACCAATTCCCTGGTATCATAATTTGCCTATATTGAGCTGGTTTATTTTGCGCGGTAAGGCAGCTTGTTGCGGGGCAAAATTTTCTTTCAGATATCCTTTTGTGGAGCTTTTGACTGCTTTGGCATTTTTGTATCTGTGGGCGTTTTTCCCATTACAAGAAGCTTTTGTGGGAATGATATTTTTTTCTCTGATGCTTGTAGTAAGCTTTATAGACTTAGACACTATGGAGCTTTCAGATTCTTTGACAGTTGGCGGCTTTGTTCTTGGCTTAGTTTTGTCTGCACTTTTCCCGCAAATTCATACTCTTATAACGCCGGATAAGCCTTTTATTTTCTTTGCCTTAAAAGGAATAATTTTTTCTTTGATAGGCGCAATTTGCGGTGCGGGCGTGCTTGCAATTTTTAAAGTAATTTCAGAATACATGCTAAAAAAAGATGCAATGGGAGAGGGTGATATAGTCCTTCTTGCGGCCATAGGCGCATTTTGCGGCTGGCAAGGCGCTCTGTTTTCTATTTTTGGAGGTTCTGTTGTTGGCGCATTAATACTTTTGCCAATAATGCTTTTTTACAAAATTTTTAGGCCTCAAAAAGAATTCAACACAATAATACCCTTTGGGCCTTGGCTTGCTATTGGCGGGGTTTTGTATTACTTCTTTTTTCACAGAATCACAAATCAGTTTTTTGCAGACATTATTTACGTATTCTTTCAAAGCTAATGCACGCTAATCTCAAAAAAGGCGAAGAATTTAAAGCGTACATAGAGCGCATAGAAAATCAGCGCAGATACTCTGCACATACAGTAGAAAACTACGCACGTTCAATTTCAGACTGGTATGCTTGGTTAGATGCAAATGAATTGTTTGAGTCTGATATTCTAAATGTTTCCAGAGTTTTTGCAAAAAATTACGCAGCCTATCTTGCGTCAAAATTATCACGTAAAACGCTGCACAACAAAATTTCTGCGCTAAGGTCTTTTCACAGATTTTTAAGAGAAGTCTTTGGCGCAAAAGTGAATCCTTTTGCTTCTTTGCCTCTGCCAAAAATGCGCAAAGACTTGCCTGTTTTTTTAAACGAAACTCAAATATCGCAGCTTTTAGAAACTCCTTGGATACTGCTAAAAGAAGAAAAAATAACACGCTTTGAAGCAATGCGTGACGCCCTTTGCCTAGAGTTTCTTTATGGCGCAGGTTTACGAATTTCAGAACTTTGCAAATTAAAATTTGCAGATATAGACTACACAGCAGCCTCTGCAAAAGTTTTGGGCAAAGGCTCTAAAACAAGACTCTGCCCATTCGGGAAAAATGCGCTTGAACTTTTAAAAATTTGGAAAGCTGAATTCAGGCAAAATTCAGAGCGTTCAGACTTCATTTTTGCTACAGAAAAAGGTGAGGAAATTTACCCAAGACTCGTGCAAAGAAATCTCAAAAAATATTTGCTGCTTGCAAATTTGCCTTTGAATATTACGCCTCACAAACTGCGCCATACTTTTGCGACGCACCTTGTTGACGGCGGCGCAGACCTGCGTGCTCTGCAAGAAATGTTGGGCCACGCAAGCCTTTCTACTACGCAGATATATACTCACCTAAGCACTAAGCATCTAAAACAGGAGCACAGTAAACTCTTCGATTAGGCGCATGAAAATACCCCTGATACTGCGTTTTATAAAATAAGATACACTAGTCACGTATTAAAATACGCTCCTAGCGTTTCTTGCTTTCAAAGCCTTGTCTGAGAGGCATTTTGATGCGCCTAGGATTTGGTGAATGCTTTTGGCAAACAAGTCCGTTTTCTTAGTTTGATTTTTCATCCAAAATCATTGCACCAAATCAGAGATTTTGAAGATCAAAATTCCTTTATGATTTATTATTTTGGAAAATAGATGTGCTTTAAAATTTTTTATTTTCTTCAAAAAAAGAGTGCACAAAAAAAGCGCAGTCTTGTTAACTGCACTTTTCTTAAATTTAAAAAGTAAAATTACTTTTTCTTAGCAGGTGCTTTTGCTTTCTTAGCAGGAGCCTTCTTAGCAGAAGCTTTTGCTGTGTCAGAAGCGTAAGCTGCCTGAGCGCCGCGGATGTTCTTTTTGTTTACCCAAGGCATTAGGCTGCGCAAACGATCGCCAGTTGATTCAATAAGGTGCTTTTCGCCATCAGCCAAAAGTTTATTGTAGTTCTTAAGACCGCCCTTATATTCCTTAACCCATTCTTTTGTGAATTGGCCAGACTGGATTTCCTTAAGAATCTTCTTCATTTCCTGCTTAGACTGCTTTGTAACTACACGTGGACCACGTGTGATGTCGCCATATTTTGCAGTTTCAGAAATTGAAAAACGCATACCTGAAATGCCGCTTTCAACAATAAGGTCTACAATCAATTTAAGCTCGTGGCAGCATTCAAAGTAAGCCATCTCTGGCTTATAGCCTGCTTCAACCAAAGTTTCAAAACCGGCTGTGATAAGCGCACTTACGCCGCCGCACAAAACTGCCTGTTCGCCGAACAAGTCTGTTTCAGCTTCTTCTTTGAATGTAGTTTCGATAACGCCTGCACGTGTGCCGCCAACGCCCTTAGCCCATGCCAAAGCAATTGCCTTAGCCTTAGGACCGCCGGCAGGAATAGCGATAAGCGCAGGAACGCCTTTGCCTTCCAACAACTGTGAACGTACAACGTGACCCGGGCCCTTAGGAGCAACCATAATAACATTAACGCCCTTAGGTGCTTTGATAAGTCCGTAATGAATTGCCAAGCCATGAACGAAAGCAAGTGTTGCGCCTTTTTTGATATTAGGAGCAATGTCTTTTTCGTAAATTTCAGCCTGCTTCATGTCAGGAGCTGCAAGCATAATAACGTCTGCACGCTTAACAGCTTCTGCAGTGTCAAACACTTCAAAGCCATGTTTCTTTGCGACTTCCACAGATTTGCTGCCCTTGTAAAGACCAATGATAACCTTAACACCACTGTCCTTCAAGTTAAGAGCGTGTGAATGCCCCTGCGATCCGTAGCCGATAATCGCCAATGTTTTGCCTTTAAGAACGGACAAATCCGCTTCTTTATCTGTATAAACCTTTGCAGGTTTGATAGCTTTTGCTTTTTTTGCCACAGCCATTTTTATATTGCTCCTATTATTTTATATTTGAGTTAAAATTAGTCGTCTTTTGCGTAAGCCTTGCCCCTAGCAAGCGCAACGTTTCCTGTGCG
>JAVBSE010000111.1:0-11562 GCA_031547315.1 Opitutales bacterium | reverse complement strand
TTGGGCAATCAATTCAATCGGCAAAGTAATAAATAACGACAAGCGCATTAAGGGCAAACTTAAGGTTGCATTTATCCCTAACTACAATGTGTCACTTGCTATGGACATTATTCCTGCTGCCGACGTTTCCGAACAAATTTCAACAGCAGGCAAAGAAGCTTCGGGCACAGGCAACATGAAACTTGCGCTAAACGGCGCAATCACAATGGGAACACTGGATGGCGCTAATGTTGAAATTTTAGAAGAAGCAGGCGACGACAATGTGTTCATCTTTGGTCTCGACGTAAACGACGTTCAAAAACTAAAAGCAGAAGGCTATAATCCTTGGAGCTGGTACAATGCAGACCCTGAACTAAAAGCCATCTTAGACTGGCTTGTTTCAGACTACTTTATTCCGGGCAATCCTGAAGCATTTATGCCTCTTCGCAAGTCTATCTTAGATTGGGGCGACCCATATATGCTATGTGCAGACTTTAAGTCTTACTGCGAAGCTCATCAAAGACTTGGCGAAGCTTATAAAGACAAAAAGCGCTGGGCAAAAATGGCAATACTTAACACTGCCCGCATGGCAAAATTCTCTAGCGACAGAACTATAAACGAATACGCTAAAGAAATCTGGAAACTAGAGCCAATAGGCCCTCGTGCAGATGCTATTAAATAAAGTTTACAAAATCACAAAAACAAAAAAGAGCTTAATTTTTAAGCTCTTTTTTTTATATTTTTTCCAGTATCTTTAATTTTTACACAAAAAAGGCTCTTCTAATTTAGAAGAACCTCATCAAATTATTTAGAACTTAAATTCTAGTATTCGTCGTTTTCACGACCACCAAAACCTTCGCCGCCATCTTTGCGGAAGCTGCCACCTTTACGGAAACCGCCTTCTTTGCGAAAACCGCCGCCTGAACGACCGCCGCCAAAGCCTCTGCCTTCGCCGCCGCCAAAACCGCCAGAGCGTCCGCCACCAAAGCTTCTGCCTTCGCCGCCTTCTGAACGTGGTCTAAAACCGCCGCCGCCATTGCCGCGTGGTCTAAAGCCGCCGCCATTGCCGCCGCCAAAACCGCCAGAGCGTCTTGCACCTTCAGGACGTTCTTCACGAGGACGTGCCTGTTCTATCTTTATTTGTCTACCGCCCCAATCGTTTCCGTTGAGAGCATCAATTGCCGCCTGGCCTTCAGCATCATTTTCCATAGAAACAAAAGCCATGCCTCTGAATCTACCTGAAAACTTATCTGTTAACATCTTAACACGTGCAACAGCGCCATGCTTTGCAAACGCATCAATTATTTCTTGTTGACCAATCTCGTAAGGCAGATTGCCTATGAAGATTTCCATTTTTATCCTTAATTACTTATTTACTTTAGTGAAGTGCGAGCTTTTTTAGGGCGCACACACAAATATCAGACGATCCCGAAATTTGTGCACTCTAAAAGAGAGAATATTTATTTAACAAGCAAGTCTTTTCTAAGATTTTTTAAAAATAAAATTAAAAAGCTCTATTTCAAAACACAAAAAAAGCTTTTTAAATTTTATAAAAAGCTTTTGTGTGAAATTTTTTGCAAATATTTTTTTTAGAATATTACCTGCATTTGAACTCTTACTGCGTTTACATCTGTCTTCTTGTCGCTTATTGTAGAGTTAAATACCGAACCCTCGTAAGAAGCCCATTCGTAACCCGCCTGAAGCTTTACAGAGTCGCCAATGATGTACCAATTTACGCCAATGTAAACACTTTGCGCCTTGTTATAAAGATTGTTTGCCAAACTTGAAGAAGGATAAATATTTGGCGCACCATTCATTCCATCTGAAATACGTGCCCCTCTGCCGTCTGTGTACAAATATGAATATCTGAAAGCAGGCGCAATTTCGCCAAGGTCGCCTGCGTCGAATCTGTATTCAACTGCAATATTAAAGCCATAAGGTGATGAATTGCTTACGCCGTCGCTGTTGCCATGCTGAATTTCTGTCATGATAAAATCAGACCAAAGAGTAAATTTAGACCACTTTAATTCTAAATATGGATTCACACCCAAAATATAGCCATTTTCTGTTCTTGGCGTTCCCGAAACACTAAGCCTTGAATTTGCGCCATTGCCATAACCAAAATTTAGACCTGCTCTGTAGTTTATAAGTTCGCCCGCAATGTCGAAATTATTTTTGTAAACTACATTTGCCCAAGCGTTCACAGTATTGTCGTAATAATCTGAATTTGTGCTTGGCTTAACGCTGAAATTCTGAGAGTTCGTTACAGCAAAGCCATAAGCAAGCCCTTCTACCTGCTTTAAACTTCCATTCCAAAAAACACCTGTGTATCTGGAACCAAAACCTACATTGCCTGAACCTTGCTTTTGTTCGTCAACAAAATATCTTGTAGTAATTGAACGCTCTATGGCTGTTAGCTTTGTTGCAGAAGTGTTTTCTTCAAAGCCAAAATTTACCTTTGAATAACCAAATTTTAAAGAACCGTTTATGTATTCGCTTTCAATTTTTTTAGCAATGTAAGCTGCGTCAATATACTTAGAATTTTCAGAGCCAGAAGCAGCAAGGTCGGAAATTAAAACTGCGCTAAAACCGCTTGCAAGCTCGCCGCTAATGCCAATAAAAAGCCTGCGTGCAAGAAAACCATTTTTGCTTACAGCATCTGTAGACACAGGTGAAGACTGATGCGTATTTATCCACTGATACTGTGTCTGCACAAGTCCGGAGACTGCAAACTTTTGCGTATCTTTATTCTTTACTGTGGCAAATTTTGACGCCTCTGTCTTTGATAATTTGTCAGCCTCTTCCCTTGTAATCAGATTCTTACTGACAAGCAAATCAAGCGTAGCCCTGTCCTGCGCAAAGCAAAAAACTTGCGCCAAGCCCGCCAAAGATACCAATGCTATTGTACGTAATTTCATATATGTGTTCTAAATTTTTTTATCAGCGCAGATACTTGCAAATTTATTCATTTCAATAAAGCTTAAAATTTTTGATAATCATTTTCACTTTTAGGCTTTACATCTGAAAGCAAAAAAACATAAATAAGCTAAGAATTTTGGATTTAGATAAAAATCAAAAGGAAAACAGATATGTCAAAAGAACTAAAAGGTACAAAAACAGAAAAAAACTTGCTCTGCTCTTTTGCAGGCGAATCTCAAGCACGCAACAGATACACATTCTACGCAAGCATAGCTAAAAAAGAAGGCTACGAACAAATCGCAGCAATCTTTATGGAAACTGCCGAGAACGAAAAAGAGCACGCAAAACGCTTCTTCAAACTTTTGGGAGAAACTTGCGCAGAAATTACAGGCACCTTCCCTGCAGGCTTGGGCGACACCCTAACCAACCTTAAACACGCAGCAGAAGGCGAACTGGAAGAATGGTCTATCCTCTACCCAGAAGCAGCTAAAACAGCCACAGAAGAAGGTTTTCCGGAAATCGCTATGGTTTTCAAAAAAATTGCTGAAGTAGAAAAACATCACCAAGAACGCTACGTCGCACTCTACGAAAATCTTAAAAATTGCAAAGTTTTTGAAAAAGATGAAGCTACCGACTGGAAATGCAGAAACTGCGGATACATCCACAGCAAGTCAAAAGTTGCTCCTAAGCTCTGCCCTGCTTGCGCACACCCACAAGCCCATTTTGAAGTTTCTTGCGATAACTACTAATCAAGGTTTCTAAGCAAACTTAAAAAAAAATAAAATTAAAGCATCTCTAATTTTTTTAGAGATGCTTTTTGTTTTATTTTTTCTTGGACTTTTTATTAGGAGGGACTGGCTGCGCCCCTCCTAGAATCTCCTGCAGGCAAACAAAGTTTGCATCCAATAGTTTTAAGCAGGTCTTATTTGGATTTTATTTAAAATTCAAAACTTAAAGAGAAGCTTTTTTATTTATTAGCCACAGATCTAAACAGATGATAACAGATGCTCTAAAAAGGATGAATATGATATTTTTTATTTTAAAGTCTATTGCGGTGCAGATTAAGAAAAGGGTTTGAGGAAAATAAGTGTCGTATGATTTATTGTTTTTATGAGTAGTTTTTTTATTCCGACTGATTCTTAATTTCAGAAAAAACATCAGTGAGATTATCCACATAAATTATTCATAATAATTTATGTGATGAGAGAGGCGCTTGTTTTTATTTAAACTGGGGAAAGAAAAAGAACGCAGTTTTTTCTTTCCCTATTTTAGCTTAAAACCAAGTGAAAGGTTCATAGTTCTGAAATTGGCTTTAAGCGTTGTTACGTCGAAATATTTTTGAGTTTTATGAACATTACGCAAAGGCGTAATGAAGCGGCTTTGCTTTAACAAAGAGTTGAGTATAACGAATACCGAGACATTTGCTACTGCAAATGCGAGCGCAATTAAAATACACTGCAACCCAAAAATTTTCTAGTGCCTAGCTTAAATAACAATTTGAGAACTATGAATTACGCTAAGATTACACACAAGTGCTTTGCACTTGTCTCTACGTCGAGGGCTAAGCCTTCGCTGCGGGTGGTTCTAGGAGGGTTGCAGCCAAACCCTCCTAATATAAACAAAAATTATAGCAAGCCCTGCAAAAAAACAAAAATCTAATTATTATAAAGCTCTGGCGGGCTCTAGCTTTAGGGATGAGTTTACAGATTGAGAGCAAGCCTCAGGGTCTATCCAAGAAGCAAATGCTATCATTGCGGCGTTGTCGCCGCAATATTTGCGTGCGGCCGGCATAAATTTTAGTTTTCGTTTTGCAGAAAGTTTTTCTAGTTTGCTACGCAGGCTTTGATTATTTGCGACGCCCCCTGAAAGGCCTAGTGTTTTATATTTTTTCTGTTTTAAGAAGTAATCTAATCTGTCGTAAAGCTGTGTAATTACTGCATTTTGGTAAGAGGCGCAGATATCGTTAATATCGCTGCCTATACCGCCTCTGCGTTCAAGAAAATAGCGCAGACTGGTTTTAAGTCCGGAGAAGCTAAAGCTTGGGTCTTCAGAAATTTTGCGCTGCTTGCCATTTGGGAATGGATATTTTTTTATGTCGCCGCCGTCTGCGGTTTTTTCTAAAATTGGTGCGCCGGGGTAAGGCATTCCAAGAAGTTTTGCGCCTTTGTCTAGAGCTTCACCTGCTGCGTCGTCGAGAGTATCGCAAAGAATTTTTAGTTTACGATTTTCATCTACTTCAAATATAATGGAATTTCCTCCGGAAACCAAAAGCCCTAAGTGGGGCAAAAAATCTTGCAAATATTTTTGCTTAAAATTTTTAGGATCGGCAGCGTGTTCTTCTATGAATGGGGAAAATGCGTGGCCTCTTAAATGGTTGACACCGCAAAGGGGCAAGTTGCCGCTTGCTGCAATTGCGCTTGCTGCGGAGATGCCTATGGCAAGGCAGTTTGCAAGCCCCGGCCCTGAGGTTGCCGCAACTTTGTCTATATCAGAAATTTTCAAATTTTTTGCAAAAATTTTTTGCACAAGTATTGGCAATTTTTTAAGATGCTCAGTGCTTGCCAGGTCTGGAACAACGCCGCCATATAGCGCATGCAAATCTACTTGAGAATGAACTAGGCTTTCAAGTACGCCAATTTCAGAATCGAAATAAGCTATTGCGGATTCGTCGCAAGAAGATTCTATTGCAAGTATGCGTTCTTTTTTCATTTTGCTTTTAAATATTTTCTGGGGCTGGCCACTTGAGAATCGTTTTCATCTGATTCCTCGGGAATTGTTATATCATATAGGTCGTCCATGCGTCCATCACGCCTGAAAGAAAAGTTCATATCTTTTGCGACAATTATGTGTTCAATGAACATTAAATTTATTGGTCGGCAGGCGTTTGAAATTTTCTTTGTCAAATAAATATCATCAAGTGAGGGCCTAGCGTCGCCTTGTGGATGATTATGCGCAAGCACTATTGAGCTTGCGCCCAAGTAAAGCGCATTTTCAATAATTTTTCTGACATCAACTTTTGCAATATTTGCGCTGCCTTCTGAAATTCTTATCAGCCCCTTATTGATTAAACGCAGTTCGCTGTCAAGGCATACAAGCTCCACAATTTCTATGTCTTCAGATTCTAAGCGTGTTCTGAAAAATTCTGTAAGCTTATCAATAGTATCAAGCCCCAATGTAGCTTTTTCCAGTGTTTGCAAGTGATAAAGAGGTATGAGCTCACGCATAAATTTCATTAAACAGGCAGAGGCCTCGCCCATGCCTTCAGTTGCTGAGAGTTCATTAAAGTCTGCGCTTAGAATGCCTTTAAGGTTTTTAAATTTTGCAATTAAAAGTTTTGCCAATGGCTTTACATCTTTTCTTGGAATTGCAAACATGAGCAAAAGTTCGACAATCTCGTACTCTGCAAGCGCAGAAAGTCCGCCTGTCAAAAAGCGGCTTCTCAGTCTGGCTCTGTGTCCTGATTTGTCTTGAAATTCATTCACTTTTTTTTGAGCTTACTTGTGGTTTATAAAAGAAACTCCCTTTACTTTGAGCGGGTTTTTCATTGCGTCAAATAAATAGTCTCTAGCATTTTTTACTGCATCTAAAATGCTGTCTCCAAGGGCAAGCCTTGCGGCAATTGCAGCACTTAAAGTGCAGCCGCTGCCATGGGTATTTACATTTAAAATTCTTTTTGAGCTAAAAATTTTTTTAGCGTTTTCATCTAAAAATACATCCACGAGATTTTCATTATCTGCCAAGTGGCCACCCTTTAAAAGCACAGGCACTTTTAGTTTTTCAAACAATTCTTCCGCCCTTATTTCAATGTCTGCTGAGGTGATTTTTTTACAGTTTAAAATGTGCGCTGCCTCATCTAAATTTGGTGTAATTAAAGACGCAAGCGGCACAAGTTTTTCAAGCAAAACAGAAACTGCATCCGGCTTTAGCAAAACACTTCCGCTTGTAGAAATCATCACAGGGTCTATCACAAGTCTGAGATTTTTTTTGTCTTTAAAAAAATCTGCAACAGTCTCTATAAGCTCTGCATTAAAGAGCATTCCACACTTTATGCCCTCCGGCTTAAAGTAAGACCAAACTGCCTCTAACTGCGCCCTTAAAAAATTTGGACTCACAGGCTCTACAGCCAAAACGCCATCAGGATTTTGCGCAGTAAGCGAGCTTATTGCACTTGTTGCAAAAACTTTATTTGCAGCAAAAGTAAGAATATCGGCCTGTATTCCTGCGCCTCCGCCGCTGTCGCTGCCTGCTATTGTAAGCGCAGTTTTCATTAAGCAAGTTCAGAAAAAATTAAAGTTTAAATTTTGGCAGAAAATCTTTCAAAATTGCAGCCCCTTTATGAGAATCAAAACCCGAAATATTCATCTGCATTGAAAGATAAATTGCGCTGGATTCTCTGTCTTTTGCAAAAGATTTACATAGCACAGAAGCCTTATAAAAAAAGAACTCCGCCAAATCTGCATGACCCAAAATTTGCGCCTCAAGCCCCAAATCTGAAAGGCTGTAAAAAAGAGTTTGAGGGTTTGCCTTAAGCATTAAATCGCTAACAAAATCTTGATAATCAGAAGTTTTGCCAAGCTTTAACAAGAGACTGCAAAATGGACGCACAAGACTGCCAAGTTCTCTGTCGTCAGTTACTTTTGCAAAGTTTTTTGAAATAAAATTTTGCCAAACTTTGGCAGTTTCTTTGTCGCTATCTGCAATCTTATCTGCAATTGCAAGCGATGCAGAAACTAGTTTACCCTCAGAAGAAGAAAACCTTAAAAAGTCGATTTTTGCATTCACACAAAAATCCACCAAAAAGTTTTCTTGCAAAAGATTTGGATCTATAGTCTTTAAGCTTGCAAGCGCTGCTGCGCTGTTAGACTGCCACTGCATTGAAGCAACGTAAAAAAGCGCTGCTGTTTTTGTGGAGGGGTCTTCCAATTTTAATGCCACTTGCGCCGCTTTGTCATAAAGTCCGGAAAGCGTAATGTCTTTTATAAATTTTAAAATCATTGCGTTTTTCAGAGGACTTGCTTGAAAACCTTTTGCGATATTTATTGCCGCATCAAAATTATTATTTAAGGCAAAAGAATGCGCTATTTTTTCTAAGCAAATTGACTTTAAATTGTCGTCGCCTTCTATGCTTGCAACTGCTTTAAGCGCAGCGTCGCTTGCGTCGACTTTTAGCATAGACAAAATGATATTTGAAAGCGCCATATTACGCTGCTTTGCAGTGCTTATCTTAACTGCGTTAGATGCCGCCTCTTGCAGAATTTCTAAAAATGGAGGAATCACTTGAGGGTCCATTGCGGCAATGTCTGCTGTTTTTAAAAGAGCGCCAGAGGCATCCATATTATATGTAATTCTTACTGCTTCTTTTTTTGCATCCGCCAAAAATTTTTCGCTGTTTTCTACTTTGAGAAATATTTTTTTATTGGCAATTTTTCTGGGAGACTCTGCAGTTTTTGCCTTTTTTGAAAGCTCGTAAAGTTCAACAGCAGTTTCTATGCTGGAAGACAAACTTGCCTTCATCTGAGGGTTTTCAATCTCTTCAAAGCACTTTGTAATAATGGGGCCAAGCTCTTCTTTAGTGTAAATTTTTTTAGGACTTAAAGCTCTTTCTTTTAATTTTGAAATTTGCAAATTATAGTAAACAAGGCAATTTGCAAAGCGCAAAACATTTTCCGATCGTTTGGATTTGTCTGAAAAAGCAATAGCCCAAGACGAAGCAAAAGGCGCCATGACAGGCACAGAAAGCGAAGCAACTTCCGGAGCAAAAACATCTCTGAAATCTGCATAGCGCATATAGCCTACACGCAAACTTTCGTCGCTTACAAGCTTGAGGGCAATTTCGCTTTGCGGATATTTAACAAGAATCTCATTTAAAGATTTTTCAATTTTATCAACAGATGCAAGCGCTGCCGCGTAATCGCCGTCATTATAATGCTTTAGCGCTTCTTGAACTTCCAAAGATGCTTTAACAAAGTTGCCATTTGCACTTTTAGGATTATCGGAACAGGCTGTTAAAAAAAGTCCTGCAAAGACAAAAATTACAAGCCACAAGAGTTTTAAATTTGCCTTCATAAAAGCCTTTTTTTAGATATTAATTTATTAAAGAGAATTAGTGTAAGCGTTTAATTTTTCTGCGACATATTCTAATTCAGACTGCTCTAATTCTGGGAATATTGGAAGCGCCAAACAATCACTTGCTAATTTTTCTGAATTTGGCAAGTCTCCGACTTTACCGCCCAAAGCCGCAAAACACTCTTGCAGGTGAAGAGGCATAGGGTAGTAAATTTCGCAGTTAACGCCATTAGCCCTTAGAAAGTCTATACACTTGTCTCTGTTTGGAACACGCACAACGTACTGATTGTAAACAGACACATTGCCGTCTTCAATTTTTTGCCTAATAATATTTTTATTGGCTGCAAATGCCTGATTATAAAATGAAGCATTACGCCTTCTGGCCTCGTGCCAAGTGTCAAGATGGGCAAGCTTGATAAGTAAGCCCGCAGCTTGCAAAGCATCTAGTCTGAAATTTCCGCCAACTTTTTTATGATAGTATTTTGGATCCATCCCATGATTGCGCATTATGCGAGCCTCGTTTGCAAAGTCTGCATCTTTAGAAACAAGCATACCGCCATCGCCAAAGCCGCCCAAATTTTTTGTAGGAAAGAAACTAAGCGCACCACACAAGCCAAAAGCACCAGACATCACGCCATTTCTGCTTGCGCCAATAGACTGTGCGCAGTCTTCAAGAACAGGAATATTATGCTTATTTGCCACCTTCATAATGGCGTCCATATTGGCGCACTGACCAAAAAGATGAACAGGAATTATAGCCTTGGTATTTTCTGTAATCTTAGATTCTAAGCTTTCTGCGCAAAGATTAAAAGTTTCCAAATCTATATCAGCAAAAACAGGCTTTGCGCCAACACGCCAAGCACAGCCTGCTGTGGCAAAAAATGTAAAAGATGGCATTATTACTTCGCCTGCATTTTTTTCATCTAGCGGAGAGCGATATATGCCCATTGCCATTAGAGCTGCAACAAGCGCATCTGTGCCGCTTGACATTGCAACAGCATGCTCTACGCCGCAGTATTTTGCAACAGCTTCTTCAAGCATGGTAATTTTAGGGCCGCCTATCATTACCTGAGAGTCTAAAACCTCATCAAAAGATTTTTTTACATCTTCTCTGATTTCGGCATACTGTTTTTTTAAGTCAAAAAGTGGGATATTTTTTTGCATATTATTAAAATTTTAACGTGGAAAAATTGCGTCTTTATTGAGCACAAGCCTTTCAACCGTACAAGTTGAAACAGGCTTGTCGTCTATAAAAACTTTGCGCTTCATAGGGTAAATATATGGTGTATTTATCTGCTGCTGATAATCTGAAAACTCTACACGAATTTTAAGCCCGCCGCGTTCAATAAATCTGTAAACCAATCTGTTAGTTACCAAATCAAAACAATAAATTACTGAAATATCTTCTGCAGATTTTAGCTCAACAGCTTCATAAATAATGCCATCTACACGCTTGTTTCCTGCATATTTAAATGGCGCAAGCGAAGCCTGAACAGGGCTGTACGCTGCCGCCAAAATAAGCTCATCAAAAAACAATGCGCAAGACAAAGTTTCGGCATCAACATTATTTAAGTCAAGATAAGGCCCCACAGAAGACGGCGTTTTAAGAAGCTTGCTTTTGCCAACAGATGAAAGCAAATAAACATCACCCACTTCTCTGCCGCCGGTTCTCAAATAAATTCTGCCTTTGTTTTCTATGCAGTAAAAATCTTGTTTTTTGCCGTCAAAAGTAATTTGCCCATTAAAGAATTTATTGCGTATTTTTGAAGTAAATTCTATGCCGCCAATAGTTCTGTAAAAAGACTTTAAAATATCATTTGCCTTTGCCTCCGGCAAAAGCCAAGCATTTTCATTTATAATTACGCTCTGACGTTTAGAGGCTTCTGTGTTTTCTCTGTCTACGGCAAAAAGTGCCATGACTAAAACTGTAACTAAAGATACAAAAATAAATAAGCCAAAAAGCATCTTAAATATAAGCGCTATTGTGCCGCTTCTTGATTCTGCGGCAGCAAGCTGCGAAGCTTTTTGAAGACCCTCTTTTTGAATATTTACAACAGTTTCATCGCCCTCTGTTAGGTCTCTGCCAAAAATTGGAGCAGGCGGCGGAGGCATAAATTCTTGCGGTATTTCCTCTTCAAAAACTTCTTCTTCAGAAGATTCTTCGCTTTCAGTATCTTCAAGAGTTTCTTCTTCCGACTCTTCTGCATCTTCTACAATTTCATCGCCAGATTCATTTTCATCTGCATCCTCGTAAATAATTTCCTCTACTTCTTCATACTCATCCTCTGCAGGATTCCCCGCAAGGTAAGGATTAATATTTCTGGGATCGCCATGCACATACATTGGAGGCGGCATATTATAAGGATGCGGCGGAGGAGGCGGAAAACCACGCCCGGGCGGTGGTGGCGGAGGAGGAAACCCATGCGGCGGATAGCCCATTGGCGGAGGAGGCGCATTTCTGATACCCTGTGGTACTGCACGCTGCCTGAGTCCGGAATTCAAAGCCCCTTTTGCTTGCGGTTTTTTTGCGCCTGCGTCTTTTTTATTTTCGGGAATATTTGAATTCTTTTCCATTGCGATTTTAAATTAAAAATAAAT
>JAVBSE010000177.1:0-12497 GCA_031547315.1 Opitutales bacterium | reverse complement strand
GCTTTTGCAGAAGCGGCTGAGATTCTTTTGAATGCCTCAAGCGATGAATTTACGCAAACACGAATCAATCAATTTCTTGTAATGGCAAGAAAGTTCGACCTTGAGGAAGAAAAAGATGCTGACGATTTTTTACATTTTGCGCAAACTTACACAGTAAGAGAAGGCGCCGAAAAAAATACAGTCCAAGTGATGTCTATTCACAAATCTAAAGGGTTAGATTTTGACATAGTAATACTGCCCGAGCTTGAAAATGTACACTCAAATCTTTCAGGCAATTTGGAGCTTACAAATTCAAACGAAATAATCACAATTCCATCAAAAGACCTAAGCGCTTTTGACAATAACTTGTGCAAAATCAGAGAAGAATTTGCAGACAAACGTGCCTATGAAACCCTTTGCACATATTATGTTGCGCTCACAAGGGCTAAGCGTGCAATGCACATTATTTTGAAAGAGCAAAAGAAAACTGACGACACTTTAAAGAAAGATTTTTCTTACTATTTGTCTGATATTTTTGATGCAGAAAATTCTGAAATTAAAATACTTTCAGGAGACAAAAATTGGCACAAAAACTTAGAATGCGCCGAAGAAGAAATTTCTGAAAAAAATTCACTTAAAAAACAAAAATTTAATGTGAATTCCGCTTCACAAAAAAGTGAAAAATTCGCATTTGAAATTCAAAGTGAAAATGAAAGAGAAAATATTTTATTTGGAACTTGCGCACACCAAATTTTAGAAAAAATCACAGAATGCAATTGTAATATTTACGAAGCTTCAAATGCTTTAAAACACTTATATTCAGACAATATTTCTATTTTTAAGAGCGTAAAACATGCATTGGAAAATGCCTTAAAAAATGAAGAAATTTTTGAACTTTTAAATCACAAAAACTATTGGGCTGAAAAAACTTTTTACTATTTGGAAAATGAAAAAATAAAATCAGGCAGATTCGACAGAATTAATTTTTACCCCCAGCAAAATAAGACAATTATTATTGATTTTAAAAGCAGCTCAAGCTCAGAAAATACAGAACATTTTGCACAGCTTAAACGCTATAAAAATGCCCTCTCAAAGCTTGGCAATTTTGAAAAGATAGACTTAAAAATTATTTCAATTAAAGATGCTAAAATAATTGATTTAATTTAATGCTTTACTGCTTGCGAACTCCGCAAAGAACTCTGAAAGAATCTCCCAAATGAGCAGGCGTAAGTAGTTCTGCAAGCGCTCTTTTTTGCGGCGCAAACGCATCATAATTTTCAATAATATTTTTAATTTCGTCGCTTGCATTTTCCATAAAAAACTGCCCCTGAGTTTGACATGAAATATTTGTGAAATTATGTAATTTTAAGATATCAATCAGTTCTGAAAAACAATGACTAAAAGTAATGTCGCACTCTGAAGGATTTAAAAAAATATCTGCGTAAGACTTATGATTTTTGAAGATTCGCCCTGTTCCGTTTGGGAACTCAATTAGCTCTTGCGGACTTCTGAAATAATCTGCAAAAATCAGCGTTCCTTGCCAGTTTTGAGCACAGATTTTTTCTAAC
The DNA here is from genome assembly GCA_031547315.1 of Opitutales bacterium. Taxonomy (GTDB): domain Bacteria; phylum Verrucomicrobiota; class Verrucomicrobiia; order Opitutales; family Intestinicryptomonadaceae; genus Intestinicryptomonas. The sequence goes on along the minus strand of JAVBSE010000177.1, from coordinate 10,950 downwards.
AAATTTAGGGCAACAAAAGAAAAATCTAAAAAGAATTTTTCGCTGTTTAGTTTGAGATATTTTTCTAAAACTTTGTATTCATTTTCTGACGCTTCTGCATAAGAAAAATCTGGCTGAAGGCTAGTGGTAAACTTTAAAAATGTTTTAAAGATTTTTCCATTTTCAAATTTGAATCTGTCGAAGGGCTGTGCGTCAAGAAACTCGTTTGAAAACAAGAAAAATTTGCCTTCTAAATTTATGTCCTCGCCAAGTTTTATTGTTTTAGAATTTTGAAAAATCCCGCCTTCGGGTTCTGCGCCAATTTCGCAAATTTTGGCATTAGTTTCTCCTAAAAGTTTTTTTGCCGCAGCTATTAGAAGTTTTTCGAAAACTTCTTTGTTTAGGCTTGTGGATGTATAAAAGTCGCCAGCTTTGCCTACTCTTAGCTTATTCTTTTTATAGTAGCCAAATTCATTATTATACAGACAAATATTTACGTATTCAGATACGCTTATTGCCCTTTCTTTTGTAATTTCTATAAAATAATTTAGCATATTTATTAAAAAGCCCGACAGTAATTAAACTATCGGGCGCTTTCAAGTTTTAAGAATTTTTGCTAAGCAATTGTTGCCATTGCTTCTGCAGCAAGTGCCTGAATTTTTGCAAACTCGCCAGCTTTAATAAGCTCTGGAGTTGCAAGCCAAGAACCGCCAACTGCCGCAATTATTTTTTCTGACAAAGTTTCTTTTACATTTGCGCAAGTAATGCCTCCAAGCGGAATATACTTAAGCCCCAAATGATTATAAGGAGCGCTCATTGCCTTAAGATGCTTCATGCCGCCTGTTGTGCCTGCAGGAAAGAACTTTAGAAGTTTGCAGTCAAACTCTAAAGCGCATTCAATATCAGAAGGTGTCATAATGCCTGGGGCAAAGAAAATGCCCGCTTCTTTTGCGGCCTTTACAACCCTAGGATTGATGCCGGGAGAAACTGCAAAGTGCGCACCTGCGGCAATAACTTCATCTACCTGTTTAGGGCAAAGCACTGTGCCTGCGCCAATTGTAACGCCCTCTACTTCTGAGCGAATGCGCTTAATGGCTTCAAGTGCCACAGGTGTGCGCAAAGTAAGTTCAATAGCTGTAACGCCACCTGCCTTTAACGCCTGCGCAACTGGCACTGCATTTTTTACATCTTCAATTGTAAGAACTGCAATTATCTTTTTTTCTTCAATTAATTTTTGCATATTTTTTTATTTTGAAAATTATCTGTCTACTCTTGCAGAGCCGCCGCCTGCAAGTTTTGCAACTTCTGAAAGACGTGCTGTGCTTGTGTCGCCGGGGGTTGTCATTGCTAATGCGCCATGCGCTGCGCCGTAATCTACTGCGCTTTGAGCGTTTTGCAATTCCATCATACCATAGATAAAGCCAGAAGCAAAGCTGTCGCCGCCGCCTACTCTGTCCATAATTTCAAGGTTTGGACGTTTTTTAGACTCAAAAATCTCTCCGTCAGAATAGCAAATTGCGCTCCAATCATTTATTGTTGCGCTTTTTACTTCACGAAGCGTTGTTGCGATTGCCTGAAAATTAGGGTAAGTTGCAACAACCTTGCGCATCATATTTTTGAAAGATTCAATCTGAACGTTTGAAATATCTTTGCTTACGCCTTCAACTTCAAAGCCTAGGCAAGCAGTAAAGTCTTCTTCGTTGCCTATCATAACGTCTACATATTTTGCGATTTCTTTGTTAACAGACTGCGCCTTTGCGTGCCCGCCAACAGACTTCCAAAGCGATGGACGATAATTTAAGTCGTAAGAAATTATTGTGCCATGCTTGCGTGCAGCCTTCATTGCTTCTATAACTACGTCTGGCGCAGTTTCAGAAAGCGCTGCAAAAATGCCGCCTGTGTGGAACCAGCGTACGCCGTCTTCTCCAAAGATTTTTTCCCAATTAATATCGCCTGCTTTTAATTTTCCGCAAGCGCTGTTGCCTCTGTCAGAGCAACCTATAGCCCCACGTGCCCCAAAGCCGCGCTCTGTAAAGTTAAGCGAGTTGCGAACATTGCGACCCACGCCGTCAAAAGGCATCCACACGCAGTTAGACATATCTACGCCGCCTTGCAAGATGAAGTCTTCTAAAAGATAGCCAACTTCGTTATCTGCAAATGCAGAAACCAAAGCTGCCCTTAAGCCAAAGCATCTGCGCATACCTCTTGCGACATTGTACTCGCCGCCGCCTTCCCAAGCCCTAAAAGAACGTGCTGTTCTAACACGCCCTTCGCCCGGGTCTAGCCTGAGCATAACTTCGCCCAGAGAAAGAATATCGTATCTGCATTCGTTTGAGGTCTTTACTTTTATCATATCTATAAGTTTTTTAAGTTTATTTCAGTTTTTAATTATTGGCGTTTTTTCTGGGAACTTTCACGAAGAACAAGTTCGCCTTCAAATTCAAAATTACCTGCACCTTGGTCTTTTGTAACGGCAAAAAATGCTTTGCTTGCCATTTTTTCTATAGACTGCGCATAAGATGTTATAGAAGGTATCATGTATGCTGATGAAGAAATATTGTCAAACCCTGTTACAAAAATATCTTTTGGAACAGAAACTCCCCTAGCCTTTAAGCCCTTTATAACGCCCATAGCAAGCGGGTCTGAAGCGCAGACTACTGCCTGCGGCAAAGGTTCTTCAAAAAGTTTTTCTACAATTTCAACGCCTGCTTCAATATCATCAGGGTTTCTGCTGTTTCTTGCAAAGGCGCTTGGGAATTTTGATGAAAACGCATTCAAAAATGCCGTCTCACGCTGAGCATGAACAGGAGTTGCCTTGCGGGCAAATACTGCAGACTTTATTTTATGCGTTTTAAGGTGGTCTGCAATTGCATTCATAGCCAAATTTTCGTCAACAGAGGCGCAAAGGCGCAGCCTGTCATCAATTCCGTGGCCAATTCTGGCAGCAGGAATATCTCCAAAATTATCTAACCAAGACAAGTCTCCAAAGCTGCCAACAACAATAATGCCATCTACATTATGCTTATAAAGCGGACGCAAAGAAGTTTCAGAAACTGCTCTGTTCATAAAGCCCACAAGCAAAATAGAATAGTTTTCTTCATGGGCAATTTTTTGAAGTGCGCCTATGACCTTTGTAAAAAATGGGTCGTAAAAATCGTAAACAACAACGCCTACAGTAGAGCTCTTTTTGCCCTTTAACGCCAAAGCGGCAGAGCTGGGAACATACTTTAGCTTCTTTGCTAAAGCTTCCACTTCTTCAATAAGGTCTGCCCTAATGCCAATTTCGGTTGCTTTGCCTGATAGAACTCTAGAGACCAATGATGTAGAAACACCCAACCTTTTTGCTATATCTTTTTGCGTCACTTTCATTAATTCTTTGATTCAATTGATAAAATATCATTTGTCGAGTTTTTTTAATCAATTTGTGGATATAGCCTTGACTGATGGCGCAATCGTGTGAGATAATCCCGAAATTATATATGCAACAGTTTATAAACAACAAATTTCTGCTCGGCACAAAAACCGCCGAAACTCTTTATGAAAACTATGCCCGCCCACAAGCGATAATAGATTTCCACTGCCATCTTCCGCCCTCTGAAATTGCGGAAGACAAAAAGTGGGATAACCTAAGCCAGATTTTCTTGGGGGGCGACCACTACAAATGGCGTGCGCTGCGCTCTAACGGAATTGACGAAAAATTTATCACAGGCAATGCCTCTGACAGAGAAAAGTGGGAAAAGTTCGCAGAAACCATGCCAAAACTTTTGCGCAACCCTATTTATCATTGGACTCACCTAGAACTTGCAAGATTTTTTGGCATAGACAATGTGCTTCTTTCTCCCAAAACTTCTGAGGAAATTTGGCAACGCGGCAACGAAGTTCTAAAAAATGGGCTTAGCGCAAGAAAATGCATGGAAATCTATAATGTAGAAACTGTCTGCACAACTGACGACCCTGCATCAAACCTAGAACATCATGTAAAGATTTCTAAAGAAAATTTTAAGCGCAAAATACTTCCTACATTCCGCCCCGACAAAGCGCACTCAATAGAAAATCCAAGAGGCTTTGTTGCATATTTGGAAGAACTTGGCGCATCTGCAAATATCAAAATTAAAGACTATGCAGACCTTATAAACGCACTAAAAAACAGGCACGACTTTTTTGACAAAAATGGCTGCAAAATGTCTGACAATGGCGTAAGCTCTATGTGGCATGAAGACGCCACAGACGCAGAACTTAGCGCAATATTTAAAAAAGCTGCAAGCGGCGGCAAGGCAACATTCCAAGAACTTGCAAAGTTTAAAAGCGCTGTTCTTTTGGAATGCGCTATTATGGATTTTGACGCAGGTTGGACACGCCAGCTCCACATTGGCCCTATGCGCAACAACAATACAAAAATGTTCGACGCTCTTGGCCCTGACACAGGCTTTGACTCTATAGGAGAATCTAACTTTGCGCACGCTCTTTCAAGACACCTAGACGCTCTTAATTCTAAGGGTAAGTTGGGGCGCACTATCCTTTACAACATTAATCCTAAAGACAACGAAATGCTTGCAACTATGCTTGGAAACTTCCAAGACTCTATGTGCGCGGGCAAAATTCAGCTTGGTTCTGGCTGGTGGTTTATGGATCAGCTTGACGGTATGAAGCGCCAGCTTGAGGCTATTTCAAACTTAAGCTTGCTAAGCAGATTTGTTGGCATGCTTACAGACTCTCGCTCTTTCCTTTCATACTCTAGACACGAATATTTCCGCAGGCTTTTGTGCGATATTTTGGCCTCTGAAATGGAACGTGGGCTTTTGCCAAACGACACAGCATTAGTGGGAGAAATGATTGCAGATATTTCTTACAACAACGCAAAAAATTATTTTAAATTCTAAAATAAAAACTTATCGACTATGGAAAAAACTACTTTGAAAATAGGACTTATTGGCTTAGGCCCAATAGGCGCACTGCATATAGATAACCTCACCTCAGGCGCAATTAAAGGCTGCGAGCTTGCCTGCGTTTGCGACACAAGAAAAGTGGACAATCCTAAAATTGCAGCTTTGCCATTTTTTACAGACGTATCTGAAATGCTTGCAAATGGAGGAATAGACGCTGTTATCATTGCAACACCTTCTTTTACGCACTACAACTTGGCGCAAAAAGCTTTAGAAGCAGGTAAGCATGTTTTGGTAGAAAAACCTTTGGCGCTTTGTTCTTACGACGCAAAAAAATTGGGCGAACTTGCAAGTCGCTTAGGCAAGACCTGCGCAGTTATGCTAAATCAGCGTACAACGCCAATTTATATGCGCTTAAAAGAAATGGTACAATCGGGAGAATTTGGCAAAATAAAGCGTGTGTCTTGGAATATGACAAATTGGTTCAGGCCGCAAATTTATTATGATATGAGCTCTTGGAGAGGCCTTTGGAAGGGCGAAGCAGGCGGCGTTCTAATCAACCAAGCCATTCATAATATAGACGCTTTTGCGTGGATTTTTGGTTTGCCGCAGTCTTTGCGTGCTTGGTGCAAATTTGGCAAATATCACAATATCGAAGTAGAAGATGAAGTTACAGCGTATATGGATTATCCAGAAGATATGACTGCAACTTTCATAACTTCAAGCGGCGAGCACCCCGGCACAAACAGGTTCGAAATTTCCGGCGACAAAGCTTACGTTGTTGCAGAAAATAATGAGCTTAGAATTTCTAAATTTGCCCCGGAAAGTTCCAGCGAATTTACAATGAATACAAAGTACGCTTTTGGAACCCCCGACACAGTTGAAACTGTAGAAAAGTTTGAGGGCAAAGGCGCTCAGCACGCAGGTGTTTTGCAAAACTTTACTAATGCTTGTTTAGGTTTAGAGGCCAACAATTATTCTCCTGAGCAAGGGTATATATCGCTTGCGCTTGCAAACGCCATGCTTTATTCCAGCTTGCAAAATGCTGATGTTAAATTTCCTTTTAACGATGAAGCATACGCAAAAGTTTTGGCAGAACTTCAGGCAAAGAGCGAACTTCGCAAAGAGGTGCGTTCTGATTTTATTTTGGACTTTAAAAAATCTTTCAGATAATGGCAAAGCACGCAACAGGCTATGATTATGTTCCCGATGGAACTGATGACAAAGTTTTGGCAGTCGGAGAATTAAAATTTGCAAGCGCAGGCCTTGACCACGGGCACATTTATGCAATGACTCAAGGTCTTTTAAATACGGGCGCAGAATGCAAATATGTTTGGGATCCTGATACAAAAAAAGTAGAAGCTTTTTTGCAAAAATTCCCTAATGCAAATATTAAAGTCGCAGATTCTCTTGAGCAAATTTTAGCAGATGCTGAAATTAAATTGGTCTGCAATGCAGGCATACCTGCAAAGCGTTTTGACATGGGCAAAAAAGTGCTAGAAAGCGGCAAAGATTTTTTTGTGGATAAGCCCCCTTTTACTACGCTAGAGCAGCTTGAAGAAGCTAAAAAACTTGTGTCAAAAACAGGCAAAAAATATATGCCCTACTTTGCAGAGCGCATTCATAACGAAGCTGCAGAAAAAGCTAACGAGCTTATTAAAGCAGGTGCAATCGGCAAAGTTTTGCAGGTTTTAATTATGGCGCCTCACAGACTTTCTAAGTCTGCACGTCCGGATTGGTTTTTCGACAAAAACCTTTATGGCGGAATTTTGTGCGACATAGGCTCTCATCAGTTTGAGCAATTTTTAGAATTTTCCGGCTGCGATAAAGCTGTGATTAAACATTCAAGAGTCGCAAACTTTGCAAATCCCGACAAGCCTGGCTTGCAAGATTTTGGCGAAGCTCTGGTAGAACTTGAAACAGGTGCGTCTTGCTATTGCAGGGTAGATTGGTTTACTCCAAACGGACTTCCTGTTTGGGGCGATGGCAGAACTTTTATTTTGGGCGAAAAAGGCTATATAGAAATTCGCAAATATATAGACTTTGCACGTGAAGATAACCCTCCGCAAACTTTGTATATAGCAGATTCCGATGGCGTCCGCAGAATAGACTGCAGAGGGATGGGCTTCCCATTTTTTGGAAAATTCGTAAAAGATATTCTAAACAGAACAGAAAATGCAATGACACAAAGCCACGCATTTGCAGCAGCAGAGCTTGCATTAAATGCGCAGGCAAATGCAGACAAAAACTTTAAATAAACAATAACTTACTATAAAAATTATGAGTGAAAAACAAGTAAACCCACAAGTAGAAGCACAGCGTCAAGAAATAGTAGCTGCACGCACTAAGGGCAAATTAGCCAGCATTAAAACTTTTATTAAGTACTCTGGCCCAGGGTGGCTGCAAAGCGCTACAACTTTGGGCGGCGGCACACTTGCATCGTCTTTATACTTAGGCGTTTTGGGTGGCTTTTGCTTTATGTGGTTGCAGCCTTTTGCAATGATTTTGGGCGTAATAATGCTTGCTGCAATTTCTTATGTTACGCTTTCTATTGAAAAGAAGCCAATGCATGCAATCAATAAAGAGATAACCCCTATTTTGGGTTATGCTTGGGCAATAGGTTCTATGCTTGCTTGTACAGTTTTTGCCATGCCTCAATTTTCTTTGGGTGTTGCGTCTATTGAGCAAAATTTAGCTGTTGAAACTTTTAAGAATACTCCGTTTTTAGCAGAGTACGGAAAAATTTTAATCACAGTATTTTTCTTTTTATTGGCATTTTTCATGGTGTCTATTTATGTGAAGGGCGGCAAGGGCATTAAAATTTTTGAATACTTTGTTAAGGGCAGCGTTGCCGCAATTGTGCTTTGCTTTTTTGCAGTTGTTATTTATTTGAGCGTTTATGGCAAAATAAATTGGTCTTACGTTTGGAATGGCTTTGTGCCTAGTTTGTCAGTGCTTTCAGAGCCTTCTGCTCAATTTATGGAATACATAAATAAGCTTGGCGAAGACGGAAAATCTTTCTGGTCGGGCATGATAGTTGGCCAACAGCGTGATGTTGTAATTTCTGCGGCGGCAATGGCTGTTGGTATAAATATGACATTTCTTTACCCCTACTCTATGCTCAAAAAAGGCTGGGGCAAAGACTTTAGAGGGCTTGCCATTTTTGACTTGGCAACAGGTCTTTTCATTCCGTTTATGATTGCAACATCTTGCGTTGTGATTGCATCTGCTTCAGAATTCCACGCAAAACCTGCAAAAGGACTCACAGAAATTGTTTGGCAGGCTAATGACAAATTAGACGAAAAATCTGCATTTGCAAAATTTGCCTGCGAGCCTATCTACTCTGAAACAGCGCAAAAACCTGCTCCAAATCTTGTAAAACCTTACTTGCAGCTCTTGCAAGAACGCAATGAAGCAATGCTTGGCAAAGAAGCTTTCTCAAAACTTAGCAACGCCGAAAAAGTTGCAAAATATAATGCGACAGCAGAAAATGAAAAAGAAATGGCTGCCATGCTTGTAAAGCGTGATGCTATAAATTTGGCCGACACCCTTGCCCCACTATTGGGCGACACTGCAGCACGCTATATTTTTGGCTTTGGCGTATTTGGCATGGCTATGAACGCAGTGCTTATGAATATGCTAATTTGCGGTCTTTGCTTTAGCGAAATTATTGGCAAGGGCGGGCAGGCAAAATGGCATCTGCTTGGCAGTTGTTTAATTATCTTTAGTGCTTGCGCTTCGCTTTTCTGGGAGGGCGCAAAAATGTGGCTTGTTATCAATGCAGGCGTAATGGCAATGGTGCTCTTGCATATCGCTTACGGAGCCTTCCATTGCATTATGAACAGCAAGAAAATTTTGGGCGACGCAGCCCCAAGAGGCGGCGCAAGATTTGTTTGGAATGTGCTTATGTGCTTGTCTTTAACAGGCAGCTCTGTTGCAAGTTTATATGTTTTAACAAATAAACTTGGGGCACTTGGCCCTGCAATCTTCTTTGCATTTTTGCTTATAGTGCTTGTTGGCTGGGGTTTAAAAAATCTAAAAAAAGCTTAATTTATGAATAAATTGTTTGATATCAAAAATAAAGTAATAGTAGTAAGCGGCTCTACAGGAGTGCTTGCAGGCGCTTGCGCCGACTATCTTGCAAGCCAAGGTGCAAGCGTGGTTTATCTTGGCAGAAGTCAGGAAAAACTAGATGCTGCTTTGGCAAAAACAAAGGGCTATGATGCAAATTGCTCTAGCTTTGTTTGCGATGTTCAAGATGAAAATTCTTTGAAAAAAGCCAACGACTTTGTTTTAGAAAAATATGGCAAAATCGACGTAATCGTAAATGGCGCAGGCGGCAATATGCCTGGCGCAGTTGTGATGCCTGACAAGTCTGTGTTCAATCTTGATATGGCCCAGTGGAATGCGGTCTTAAACTTAAATTTGGCGGGAACTCTTTTGCCGTCTTTGATTTTTGGAAAAGTTTTTGAAACGCAAAAAAAAGGCGCAATAGTAAATTTTTCTTCGATGTCTGCAACGCAGGCTATAACCAGAGTTTTAGGTTATTCTAACGCAAAAGCCGCTGTCGATAACTTAACAAAGTGGCTTGCTGTTGAGCTTGCAAAAAAAATTGGCGATGGCGTGCGTGTTAATGCCCTTGCGCCAGGCTTCTTTATTTCAGAACAAAACAGAGCGCTTCTTACAAATACAGATGGCAGTTTGACTAGTCGTGGAAATGACGTTATCAAAAAAACTCCTTTTGGACGTTTTGGAAATGCCGATGACTTGTTTGGCACTATGCACTTTTTGTGCTCAGACGCCTCTGCATTTTTGACAGGCACAGTAATTCCTGTTGATGGCGGATTTTCTTGTTATTCAGGAGTATAATTTATGGACAAAGAATTTTTATTAGAAGGTTTCAGGTGGTATGGGAAGCGTGACCACGTTCCTTTATCTTACATTAAACAGGCAGGCGCTACAGACGTTTTTTCTTCGCTTCACGAAATTCCTTATGGCGAAGTTTGGAGCGTAGAAGCAATTAAAGCCCATCAGAAAATTATTGCAGACGCAGGCTTGCGTTGGAGCGTTGTAGAATCTTTGCCTGTGCATGAAGACATCAAAACTCAGACAGGCAAGTGGAAAGAATATATCGCAAACTACAAGACTTCTTTAATGAATCTTGCCGAGTGCGGAATTAAGATTATTATCTACAACTTCATGCCTGCTTTAGACTGGATTCGTACTGATTTAAAGTATCGCAGGCCCGATGGCTCTACCTGCTTGCGTTACGATGCAGCTCAGTTTGCAGCTTTTGACATGTTTGTGCTTAAACGCAAAGGCGCAGAAAACGACTATTCTGAAGACATTAAAGCAAGAGCTAAAACATTTTTTGATGCGCTTTCTGACAAGCAAATTTCTGAATTTGAATCTGGCATAATGGACGTTTTTCCCGGAATGAAGTTGGGTCTTAAAGCAGAAGACTTAGCTAAAATGCTGGCCAAATACGATGGCATTGACGCCAATAAATTAAAGCAAAATCTCAAATATTTCTTGTGCGAAGTTACCCCTCTTGCCGCAAGTTTGGGGCTTAAAATGGCTATACATCCTGATGATCCTCCATTTCCTGTATTGGGTTTGCCACGCATTGCCAGCACGCTTTCAGACTTTGTGGAAATCACAAAAATGTGCGACAATTCTGCAAACGGCGTTGCGCTTTGCACAGGCTCACTGAGCGCACGCAAAGACAACAATATTCCGCAAATGATAGACGCCTTGCGTGAAAAAGTTTTTGTAACACACCTTCGTTCAACGCAAGTTGAAGCAGACGGCTCTTTCTTTGAAGCAAGCCATCTTGAAGGCGGTGTTCCAATGCCGCAAGTTGTGAAAAAGTTTATGGAAATTCAAGCAGAACGTAAAGCTAAGGGAGAGCCTCTTTTAGTTGTCCGCCCAGACCAGGGCAGCGATATGGCTGACGACCTGGAGAAAAAATCCCCGGATAATCCCGGCTATAACTACATAGGCAGAATGAAGGGAATGGCAGAAATAAGAGGCCTAATTCAGTGCATTAAGAGTTTTGACAAATAGTTTTACAAACTAAGATAAAAAA
>JAVBSE010000065.1:0-5194 GCA_031547315.1 Opitutales bacterium | reverse complement strand
CACTTCGTGTACAATTACAGTGCTTCTTGAGTTTAGAAGCTTGTCGTCACCTTTAGCATTTTTGAAAAATGCGTCATAGATTTTGATAGTTTTGCCTTCGCTGGGATTTGCTCCTGAAAGTACAGTTTCTACTGCATTTCCATTTTCATCTACAAATACAGATTCTCTAAGAATTACTATTTTGGATATAAGTTTTTGTAATATTGCTTTATAATTTTGTATTAGGCTTTGCTTTGAGTTCTTGTCTAGCTGCTTTTGAAAAATCGCTTCAAAGCTTTTGTTTGTTTTTTCATCTCCTTTCTGAAGCATGGTAATACAGTAATCAGACATATTGAATGCTCCACGCAAGCTGTCGTCTATTTCTTTTATTTCTTTTGCACTGGGTCTGCCTGTGTACTTGTAAATAAGCTTGCCCCTGCCTGTTCTGATTGTTCGTATTTGAGAGTCTCCTAAATCAAGACTCGTTCTGCTGATAATTTTGCTATTCATATTTATATTAAGGTTGTTATTTGGGTTAAAGTCCTTTGCGGACACTCCCTTAACAATAACATAAGAACTCAATTTTGACAAAACTACTTTGGGAACTTTGGATTAAACGCTTACTTTGGGTATTTTTGATATTTTGGAACAAAGGCACTCGTTTGGGAAACTTTCTCTTGACAGAGGAAATTAGTTGCAAATTTTGGGCGCAAAAAACGCTTAAATCTGAAAGAAATAAGCGTTAAATAATTTTCTAATTTATGGGCTTATTATAAATTTACATTATCTGCAAAAAATAATACGGCGCACAAGATTTTACCTTATGCGCCGTATCCACCTATTACACTGTTCGAGACACTAAACTCGAACAAAACACACTAACTTCGATATACACTGACACCAAGTTTTTTAAAAAGTTCCAAAAAAAAATAAAAAAATTTAATTTTTTTCAAGAAAGCCCTGAAACCCTTTAAAATAAAGGAAAAATAATTTCGTTTTTTTTATTTTTAAAGACAAATTATAATTTTTTCACCACATATTATTCAGAGAAAATAAAATTTTAAATAACCTCAAAAAACTATTTTAAGATTTCATCTGTTCATATCTGTTAAATCTGAGCTTAAATTTTTTATCTGCAATATATAGGCAGGTAATTTCAGATTATTTTATTACCTTAGATAATTTACAATATTTGTGTTCATCTGTGTTATCTGTGGCTAATTCTTCTTGCTCTTTTACTTGCTAAATATTCGTTTGAGCCAGAAATTTGATTTGACAGTATTTGTTAGTATGCTAGCCTCAAGGTTTTACTGAAAAAACAATATATATGAAAGGGAAGTATATGTCAGAAGGAATGAATCGTCGCAGTTTTTTACAGAAAACAGCGATAGCAGGGGCAGGTTTGGCGCTTGCTCCATCACTACTAAAAGCACAAAATACTGTTGCACCAACAGAGTATGAGACAACTGCAAGTAAAGGTTTTAAAAACTTGGTTGATCCGTCAAAGCCTGTACGTATTGCAATTGTAGGCTGTGGTGGGCAGGGCATGGTAAATGCAGGCTCTATGAGAGGCGTAAGAAAAGACGGCAAGCCGCTTGCAGAAATTGTTGCAGTATGCGATGTCGACTTTGACAGAGCTGCAAATCTGTTTGCAGAAATGCCTAATGTGCCACGCTATAAAGACTATCGCAAAATGCTTGCAGAAATGGATAAAGAGATTGACGCAGTTATTGTTTCGACTCCCGACCATATGCATTATCCTGTAACTGTTTTGGCAATTTCTAAGGGCAAGCACGTTTATGTAGAAAAGCCTGCTGCTCACAGCATTGGCGAAATTCGCCACATTAAGGCTTTGGCAAAAAAGATGGGTGTAGTTACTCAGATGGGTAATCAAGGCCATGCTCAAGAAGGCTGCAGGCTTTTGAAAGAATGGATTGAAGCCGATGTTATTGGCGAAATCAAAGAAGTGCACATTTGGACAAATCGTCCGGTATGGCCACAGGGTGTTGAGCCGGATTTCAGCAAAAAATTCGACATCCCAAAAACTTTGGATTGGAATTTGTGGCTAGGGGTTTCTCCTGTAGTTCCGTTTAATCCTGATTATATTCCATTTGACTGGCGTGGTATGTGGAACTGGGGCACAGGCGCTATTGGCGATATGGCTTGCCACATGGTAGACCCAATTTTCACTGCAATTGATATGCGTGGCGACGTTAAAGTTACTCCTGAATCTGAAGGCGCTAACGACTTTTCCTGCGGCAAGGGTGGCAAGTTGACTTACGAATTCCCTGCAAAGGGCAAGCGCAAGGCGTTTAAGTTCTTCTGGTATGAAGGCAAGCGCAAGCCAGAGAAAAAAGATTTGCCTGCTGAGTATGCAGACGTCAATTTGCGTGGCAATGGCATGATTTATGTGGGCACTAAGGGCTCTATAATGGATACTGACGACTATGGAAAAAATCCTCAGCTAATGCCTTTGGAAAAGCATGAAGAATTTAACAAGACAAAGCGTCGCGATATTCCTCGTTCAACTCCCAGAGTTATAGACCAAAATAATCGTGCAGAATTTTTGCGTGCTTGTCAGGGTGGGCCTATTCCCGGTTCTAATCTTTGCGGACATGGCGCAGAACTTACAGAGCTTGGGCTTTTGGGCGTGCTTGCTTTCCGTACAAATAAGCTTATAGATTGGGATAGCACAAAGGGTGTTTGCAGAGGTTTTCCTGAAGCAAGCAAGTTTGTTCACAAAGAGTACAGAATGTTCTAATCTTAGAAAGGTTTTATAAATGAAAAAAATATTTTTATTCGCACTATGTGCTCTTTCTGTTTTGGCTTTAAATGCGCAAAAGAGTACTTTTGTAAGTCAAGATAATCTAGATAAAGTTCAGGCAAATGCTTCTAAGGATGCAAACTGGCCTAAGTTTGAAAAGATTTTCTCTGTAGATTTGTCTGCAGGCAAAACCAAAGAAGGCGCTTGGCAGATGAAAGGCGGCAATCTTGTTTCTGTTTCAGAAAACGAGCCTCTTTTTATCAACAAATCTAGCGACCAGTTTGCGCTTGCTTTTGAATTTACTGCTGAAGAAGATGCCGAGGGCTTTATATTTGTGAGAGCTCCTAATGGCGATGTTTCCAAGGCTCTTAAAATTCGCATTGGCGCAAAGCATGTAGGCGGCAAAACTGGCAAACTTGGTTCTTTGATTGATGCAGTTGAAGTTAAAGACGACGCAAAGCTTGACGAACCAAAAGACGGCAAATGGGTAAGAGTTTTGGTATCTGTAGAAGGCGGCAATCTTCGTGTTGCGGGCACGCACAGAATCTCTGGCTATTATCGCGACAGAAGTTTTGCAACATATGATCTTGCAGACGTTGCAAAGGTCACAGGTCAAGAAATTCCTGCCGATGGAGACTTTGGCATTGTTGCAACTAAGGGTGTGTTGAAATTCAAGCAAATGCAGTTCACCCAATTCTAGTCAAACTTGAGATAATACGCCTTCTACGGCGTTATTGCAAAAAATCAGTGAAAGTCATGTAGGTTACTACACTCCTTCCACTGATTTTTTTTGTGCCTTGTATAAGGCGCATTCTTTCAAGTTTGACAGAAAAACTGTGAAAAGCGGCTGATGTTTCGTTGCTGCAAAAAGCCTTGCCTGAGCCTATGTTTGACAAAATTTATATTTTGATAGCTTTTTTCGTATACTCGTCTGAGCCACAATTAGAAAACTTCTGCAAAATACTGTGAAATTGACGTGGTAAATTTTTCTTACAAAATACTTGTAAGGAATAATAAGAACTAACTATCCAAATCTGGACAAATCTTGTGTAAATTGCTTAAAGAAAACTTGAAAGGACTTTAGTTTTACTGCAATAATCTCTGGCTAACTGAAATACATATCTAAATACTATATATGAAATTAAAAACATTACCTATATTTTTTGTCTTTTTATGCATGGGTTTTGGCGACGCTGCCAGTGCATTTGTTGGCGGAGCAAAAGCTCAGTTTGCGCTTTCAGACTTTGAGGCATTTTTATTAGACTTTATGGCATTCACTTTGCCATTTGGTTTTTTGTCTATTCCCATGGGCATAGTGCAAGATAAAATCGGCAAGCGTGCAACTTTGCTTTTAGGGCTTTCTGTTGCATTTGTTGGCGTGTCAATCATTCCAATTGTGGGCTTGTCTAGCTATGCAGTGCTTTTGCTTTCAATCTTTTTATTGGGTTCTGGCGCAGCAATTATGCAGGTTTCAGGGAACCCTATTATGCGTGATGTTTCAGAAGAGGGCAAGTATTCAAGCAACTTGTCTTTGGCGCAATTTGTTAAAGTAATCGGCTCTATTACGGCGCCGGGCATTATAGGTTTAACTGCAATGTGGGGTTATACTGAAAAAGAATCTTGGCCTATAATTTTCCCTATTTTTGCTGTGGCTATTTTGATTTCAATTGTCTCTGTTTACTTTTTAAAAGCGGGGCGTGAAACTTCAAATGAATCTACATCTGCTTCTATACGCTCTTGTTTTGGACTTTTGCTTAACCCTTATGCGCTAATGATGGTGCTTGGAATATTCTTATATGTGGGGGCGGAAAAGTGTATTTCATCGGGCTTTGCTTTGTATTTCCAAAAAGATTTTGCTGCAGACTTCACTTCTGCAATGGCTGCAAATTTAGTTAATTACTTTTTTATCTCACTTATGCTTGGCAGATTTTTAGGCTTTGTGATTTTAAGATTTGTAGATGCAAAAAAGTTTTTTATAGCCTCCACAATATGTTCGCTTTTGGGTTTTGCTCTGCTTGCAACAGGTTCGCAGACTTTAGCTTATGTGGCTTTGATTTTAATATCTTTGGGTTTTGCAAATATTTTTCCTCTTGTTTTTTCTATTGCTATCGACAGAATGCCGCAAAAAGGCAGCGAGCTTTCAGGGCTCATGGTTACAGCAATTGCAGGCGGCGGAGTAGTTCCTTTATTTATGGGTAAAGTTTCTGACCACTATGGATGTCTTTTAGGGTTTATAATTCCTGCACTATGTGTGGTATATCTTTTGGTGGTGGCTTTGATTTTAACTAGAAGTCCAAAACAAGCTTAATTTAAAAATAAAAAAATGTCTTACGAAAACGATAAAAGAGTAGTGCTAACCCTTGATGCAGGCGGAACAAATTTTGTATTTGTTGCAATGCAAGGCGGCAAACAAATTGGCGAGAGCGTAAAGCTTCCTTCTGAAGCAAAAGA
>JAVBSE010000131.1:0-4315 GCA_031547315.1 Opitutales bacterium | reverse complement strand
TGCAAAGCGATACAGGTGTCCTCATTGCGGAAGTGTTTTTCGAGAACAAATTGAGGGGCTTAAATCTCGGAAGCAGTCTTCTGAAAATTATCGAGCTCGAATTGCAGCGACTCACTTAAAGGGAATATCGAACAAGCAAATATCGTCCGACACAGGGGGCTCGCAAAGCACAGTTGAGAGGATCATCCACGAGCAGTGGAGTTTAAAAGTCAAAGAGCAGTTGTCGTACGAATGTCCTTCTGTCATTGGGATTGACGAGCATACGATCCACAAGGGCTACAAGTTTGCGACGACAATTTGTGATTTATCGAATCACAGAGTTTATGACGTAATTGAGGGTCGCAAAGGTTCAGTGATAGAGTCTGCGATATTAAATTACAAAGGTCGTGAAAATGTAAAAGTAGTGTGTATGGATTTAAGCAGTCCTTATCGAAGCCTTGTGCGGAGACTGTTTGACTCGCCTTTGCATTCGCAAAGCGTCTCGCCCTGCGGGTCTTTTGCTTCGCAAAATCTCATTCGCACTTCATTTGAATTCCTAACGCAAAAATATTGGCAGACAGGTTCCATGTGATACGTTTGGTTTTGCATCATTTTATGGGATTTTGCAAATCTGCAAACGAGGATGTAAAGTGGAATAGAGGCTCACTTACGTATTAAAAAAGCACGCAAAGAGCTTGAGTTCATCGCAGAAAGATAGGTTGGAATGCTTTTTTAAAGACAATCCTGCGATAGAAGTCTGTTATGAATTTAAGGAAAAACTCTGTGAACTTTTAAATCACAAAACTCAGAATGCAAATGGAATCTGAAAGAGCTGAAACGACTGATGAAACAGATGCGCTGCAAAGAAGTTGCTGAATTTGAAAAACTGGCGAATACAATCAGCGACTGGTTTGCGCCTATTATAAGGATGTGGCGATTTACAAAAAACAACGGAATCACCGAAGGCTTCCACCGAAAAATGAAACTGATCCAACGCCAAGCATACGGCTACCGAAACTTTGAAAACTACAGACTGAGAGTCCTTGTCCTGTGCGGCATTAAACCCAAGTATCACTCATTTTGGGGTTGATCCGATTGAATTCGCATTTGCTTTCGCAAATGTCTCACCCTCTCGCTTCGCTCGGGGTCTTTGCTTAATAAGACTCGTTTCACTCTTCTTAGTTTTCGCAAAGCTTCCCACCTGCGGTGGTCGAACTTGTTTCACAAGTTCTCGTCTTATGCGCCCACAAAAAAAGCAGCCCTTACGAACTGCATTTTTTTAATGGTGGGCGGTACAAGACTCGAACTTGTGACATTCTGTGTGTAAGACAGACGCTCTAACCAACTGAGCTAACCGCCCTTAATTAAAACACTCATTAAGAACTTTTTTTTTCAAAAAACAAGTCTTTTTTTCAAAAAATTTATTTTATTTGATAGTTCGGCTTAAAATATCAAGAGATATACCTTCAAAATTTGGTATTTGAAAGTCGCAAAGCGGCGCAATTTTTTCTGAGCCCAAAGTGCTGGAAACCCCAACCACATAGCCTCCCGAAGCCCTTGCTGCAGCCAAGCCTGTTACGGAATCTTCAAAAATTACTGCAGATTTTATATCTGCACCCAAAAGCTCTGCTGCAAGCAGATAGCAGTCTGGAGCGGGCTTAGATTTTTTTACATCTTCTGCCACAACAATTTTGTCGAAAATTTCAAAAAGTTCAGGACGTACTTGTGAAAGCCCTTCCATTTTCTTTCTGTTAGAGCTTGTTGCTATTGCTATTTTCACATTTGCGTTTTTTAGCTGTTTTATAAAATCTAAAACCCCGCTTACGTATTTATATGCCATATTGCGCTCGTGATAATTTAGCGCTTCAGTGATTTTTGGCTGCAAATCTGCCCTGTCTGCAAAATATTCTTCGTAAACTTGCACCAGCGTATAGCCCTTGATTCTGTGCGCAAAATTGGGGATTTCCGGATGATAGAGCCTGCCTTGCAGCCCCCAAAACTGGGTGTATTCGTCTTCTGTATCAACAATTACTCCGTCTAAATCAAATAGCGCTACTTTCTTTGTATTCATAAAAGTTTTGAGTAAAGACTTTATTTTTTTCCTTTCAACCCTAAAGGATTGCAAAAAAACTTTTGCCGATTTTAATTGCCTTATGAATAATTTATTCAGCCAAGAAAGCGCAAATAAAGACAAAGAAATTACAGAAATTCTTTCTCAAACAAAAACAAACCGCATTGAGCGCATAATCTCTTTTGGCGCACAAAGCCCTGCAAATTTTTATTACGACCAAGA
The DNA here is from genome assembly GCA_031547315.1 of Opitutales bacterium. Taxonomy (GTDB): domain Bacteria; phylum Verrucomicrobiota; class Verrucomicrobiia; order Opitutales; family Intestinicryptomonadaceae; genus Intestinicryptomonas. The sequence continues at coordinate 2,043 of JAVBSE010000131.1, read as the reverse complement.
TGAAGACGAATGGGTTTGCCTCTTAGAAGGCTCTGCAAAAATTCAGTTTGAAGACAAAGAAATTGAGCTAAAAAAAGGCGAGCAGCTTTTCATAAAAGCCCATCAAAAACACAGGGTTTCATACACTTCAAAAGACTGCATTTGGCTTGCCGTTTTTAGCAAAATTTAAAATGCGTTAGCCTAAAATTTTTATAAGCTCTGCATATTTTGGGCATAGTTTTGCAATTTTTTCTGCATCGCCTTTTATAAAATCTTTATACTCAAAAGATGGCGCAACAGTTGCGCCTGTAAGTGCCCAAGCATAATCAGGATTTATGGCTTCTTTGAATCTTATTCTTGCGCCCATCCACCAATTTGCAGGCACAGTAAATTGCGGCACTTCTCCGTTTTCTATCTTAGAGCCCAAGCGCACAAGCTGCCCTGCGCCTTCAGGAGAAATTACTAAAAGCTCAAGAAAAACACTTTCATCGCCCGCCTTGTAAAAATGCCAAGTCTCTGACGCAGAAACTGCGTGCATAGAAGATGTATCTGCCGATGAAAGCAAGTAGTAAATAGAACTTGAGGCGCAGTAAGAATCTGCCTTAAAATTTGAAGGCAAAATGCTTTTGGGCAAAGCCAAGGTATCTCTAAAAACTTCTTTAAAATAGCCGCCTTCTATTGAAAGAGGTGTCATTTCAAGCACTTTAATGATTTCTGATTTTGTCATCGTAATTTTTATTTTAAAGTTTTTTTAGAGCGTAAAAAATGGCTTATCACATAATAGAATACAGGCGTAAAAATACAGCCCAACACTGTAACGCCTATCATGCCAAAAAATACAGACGTGCCTAAAGACTCACGCAATTCAACACCTGCGCCATGCCCATAAGCAAGCGGGAATACGCCCAAAATAAATGCAAGCGATGTCATGACAATTGGACGCAATCTGTTTTTTGAAGCATTGCTTACTGCGGAAACCAATTCTTCGCCCTTATCTTCTCTTTGATGGGCAAATTCTACAATTAAAATTGCATTTTTGCACGCCAAACCTATCAGCACAACAAAGCCAATTTGCGACATAATATTGTTGTCGAAACCCCTATACTGTATCCCCAAAGCCGCAAACAAAAGAACAAGAGGCACAACCAAAATAACTGCAAGCGGCAAAGACCAGCTTTCGTAAAGCGCAACTAAAAACAGAAAAACAAAAATCACACCAAGAGCAAAAATTTTCACAGAAGTATTTTGTGTATTTTTTTCTTGGTAAGACAAATCTGTCCACTCTATATCCATTCCCTGAGGCAGAACTTCTTTTGCAAGTTTTTCTATTGCCGCAATAGCCTGCCCTGTACTGTAACCATCTGCGCAGTTGCCAATAATGTCGGCGCAAGGATAGGCATTGTAACGCACTGTTCTGTCGGGGCCCAAAACTCTTTTTGCAATTGCCAGTGAACCTATGGGCACATTGATTCCATTTTCGTTTGGAACTTTAAGTTTATAGATGTCTTGAATTTCAGTTCTGTCGTCGTAGCCAGCTTGGGCAACAACTTTAAAGACTCTGCCAAGAAGATTAAAGTCGTTCACGTATATTGAACCCAAATTGTATTGCAGCGTAGAAAATATCGCAGATATTGGCACGTTTAGCATTTGCGCCCTGTCTCTGTCTATATCCAAATAAATTTGCGGATTTGAGATTCTGTAATTTGTGAAAGTGTCTGCAATTTCGGGCAGTTCTTTTGCTTCTTGCGCCATTTTTTTGGTGTAACGCTCAATATATTCCAAGCCAAGACCCGCTTTGTCTTGCACCATAAATTTGAAGTCTCCGCCAACGCCAATGCCTGTAACAGGCGGAGGAAAACTTACATTGCAGATTGCGCCTTTAATTTCTGCGCTTAATTTTTTGCGTATTCTGCCGAATTACCATATAGGTGAACTTTGATATTTTTTGACAGGAGTCAGCTTATGAAATCTATTTTGCGGAGATGCCTTCCGTTTTTCCTCGCGGTATGCGTAATGTTGCCCATGTTCGGCGGGATGATTGGTGCGAGCGCGGCGGAATCGCCG
>JAVBSE010000011.1:0-6193 GCA_031547315.1 Opitutales bacterium | reverse complement strand
TAAATACAAATTTAGAAAATTTTTGAATAAAATTAAGTTTCAACTTAATAAAATTAAAGAAATGTTTGACATTGTTGAATAAATGTGAGAAAAATTATTTATGAAAGAAACACGAAGATTGCCAATCACTTGTCCTAGTTGCGATGGAAAATTAGTAATAGGAGAACTTTCTTGCGAAAAATGCGCAACAAAAGTTTCGGGCAGTTTTGAAATGCCTGCTCTTATGAGTTTAAGTTCTGATGAACTGGAATTTGTTTTAAATTTTGTAAAGTCTAGCGGCAGTTTAAAAACAATGGCATCGCAAATGGATTTAAGTTACCCAACTGTCAGAAATCTTTTAGACGACATTATTGAAAAACTTAAAAATTTGGAGGGCAAAAAATGAAATCAAAACTCTCTTACATATTTAATCCATTTGAAAAAATTGCAGGCATAAAGGCATTGATTTTGGGCTTATGCTTTATGCTTATTACATTTGTAATTTGCAAAATGATGGGCGTGATGCCCTTGGGATATTTTTGCTCTTTTTTCTCACTGTTTATGCCCGGTAATTATCCTTGGATAATGTTAATTTCTCTTCTTATTCCATGGCTAATTTTGAGTATTTTATTTTATGTTTTGGCGCTCATATTTTCAAAATCAAAGGTTAGAATCATAGACGTTTTTGGTACACTTGCATTTTGTCAAATTGCAGTGATGTTTGAAGCCTTTATTTTTTTGCCTTCTTCTTTACATGACATTGTTGCAAATAATGCAGACTCTCCTTCTATTTTAACATTAATATTCTTAGTCTCATACAGTGTATTTTGTATAATTTGGTTTTGTATTTTAGTGTTTAATGCTGTTAAAATTTCATGCAATTTAAAGAAAGCAAAACTTTGGGTTATTTATGTAATTGTAATTATTCTAACTTATGTTTTGAGCTTAATAGCTCAACTATCGACAGCAGCTTACCTTATAGAAAGCGATTTATTTGAAATTATGCCGGTAAGCCGTAAAAATGTCTCTAGACTTGAAGGAGTTTGGAAGGGCGAACTTATAATTTCAGAAACAAAAAAGGAAGAAGTTTACATTTCTTTTGCTTCAAGTAGTAACCCTATGGATTCTGGTCTTAAAGAGGTAAGAATGTATATTCCTAATCAAAAAAGAAAAATTATCTTTAAAGATTTAAAGCAGGGCGCAGATGGCAATCGAATTATTATTGCAAACGATGTGTATGGATTCCTAATAAGTAATATTAAAGAAGAATATTTTAAGTTAAAATTTTATGATACTGCTAAGTTTACAAATAGCGATTCAGATGAATTCAGGAAAATTAACGGAATTTTTACAGTCTTAAAAAAGCTTGAAAACATATGTAAAGAAGAAGTAGTTCCGCCATCAAAGGATATTAAGTATTTAAAAATAAATAGTAAAAAAAATCCCAAAGGAATACTTTTGGAAAATGATTTAAGTGGTGGTTTTTCTTTACTTCCTTATCCTTTAAATCCTATTTGTGTTGATGATGGGAAAATCTATCGTATAACGCAGCGTGTAGTTGCTCGTAGGTACATTGAGCCAATAGCAAAATCATATATTTTCATTGAAGGTTTTGATTCAAATTTAGATTCTTTAAGTGTAAATATAATGGAACTTTCTGCTGAGGGATATCCAGTTATTAGTTCATTTAAAGCAATTGGAAAAAATAAACTAGGCTTTGTTATAAGTGATTTAGATTTTAAAACAGATATTGTAAAAAATATTTTCGTTACTTTTGATACACAAACAGGTGAATTTTCTAAACACAAAATGCCAACGCTTGCAAAATCTGAACGTTTTGTTGATTTTACTATAGCTTCTGATGGCGGAATGTACTTTGTATATTATACATTTCTTGAAGACAACGAAGTTAATAAGTGCATTAAAAGTGCAGTTGCAATTCGTAAATTTGATAAAGACGGAAATAAAATTACTGAATTTGAAAAAGCAAGTTCAGATCCTGATAAAATTTTCTTTAATGCAGGCAAATTGTTAGTTCTTGAAAATAAGAATTTAGTTTTTTCAGTATCAATCGACGATTGGCAGATTTGGGATAAAGAAGTAAAATATACAAACATTTTTGTTTTAGATTCAGAGCTAAATTTAGTAAAAGCGTATGAAGATATTAAAGGCGGCTTAGTTGATGCAATTAAAACTGATTCAGGCAAAATTGTATTTGCAAGCGCTGTACCCTTGCCAAATTTAAAGGAAGAGCTTTATTTTAGTGAAACAGTAAAAGCAAAATCGGGAACCTTAACACGTACTATGAATGCCAATAAAGATGAAAAGCGTTTTAATGTGCGTATGACATTTTTTGATTCTGAAATGAAAGAAATTTTACACGAAAATAATTTTGATGTAAAAGATTTTGACTACTATAATTCAAAATTATTGGACCTTAAAGATGGTTTAATGATTCTTTCTCGTTACGGGTATAATTATCGACTTATAGCTAATGATGGAACGCTGCAAAAGACTAGTTTAAGTCCGCACATATTTGCAGAAAAAAGAGACGAAATTCAAGAAGAGAAACAATCACATATTGTTACATCAGGTCTTATTTTTGAAAATAACTTTTATATAAATACAAGTAATGTAGGCGGTATTTTTAACGTGCAGTATTTGTTGAGAACAGATATACCAAAAGAGTAATTTGAAGATATTATACATCAGTCCTGGGTCGGGAGACAGTTTCTATTGCGGAAACTGTTTAAGAGATAATTTGCAGGCAAGTGCAATGTATAAGGCTGGGCATGATGTAGCTGTAATGCCTGTGTATTTGCCCAAAGGGGGGGAAGGCAAAAATGCGCCTTTGGAATTTTCTGCAGTTTCTTATTATGTTTCGCAAAAATTTTTTAGGGGCAGAAGTTTGCCTAAATGTTTAGAGAAAATTTTGAATTCAAAATGTGTCTTAAATTTTGCAAGTTTATTTTCAGGGACAACAAATCCTAAAGGTTTAGAAGGTTTAACGCTCTCGATGATTAGGGGTGAGTCTGATGAATTTAAAGCGCAGGCAAATAAGATAATTACTTGGATTAAAAAAGACTTTAAGCCAGATGTAATTCACTTATCAAGTTCGCTTCTTATTGGCATTGCAAAGACAATAAAAGCAGAAATAAATTTGCCAATAGTGTGCAATCTGCAAGATGAAGAAGTTTGGATAGATGCAATGGAAAAGCCTTTTGCTTTGCAAGCTTGGCAAGGAATTTCTGAAGGCTTAAAATTTGCTGATTTATGCATTGTGCCAAGCAAATTTTATGCGCAAAAAATGCGTCAAAAATTCCCTAAGCTAAAAAATTTAGAAATAGTTTACCTAGGGCTAGAAGAAAATATTTTAGCAAATAAAAATAGTTTTGATGTTTGTACTTTAGGCTTTTTTAACAGGCTTTGTGAGGTCTCAGGTTTAGAGATTTTAGCTGACGCATTTATTAAAATTAAAAGGTCAAATGCGCTTCCCAAACTTAAATTAAAAATTGGCGGCGGCTTTACAAGTGCAGACAAAAAATTTGTAAAAAAAATAAAATCTAAACTAAAAAATTTTGAAGATAGTATAGAATGGCAAGAAAAGTATGACGCAAAAAATCATCAAAATTTTTACAAAGATATTTCTGCGCTTTGCGTGCCAATAAAATTTGAAGAAGCTGCGGGAATTTATCTTGCAGAAAGCTTTGCCGCGGGCCTTCCTGTAATAGAGCCAAGTACAGGGTCTTTCCCTGAAATTGTGGATGATGGAGGGCTTTTGTATGCGCCAAATGATTCAGAAAATTTAGCTTCTGCAATCGAAAAACTTTTTACAGATGAAGCTTTGTATAATCAGTGTAAAGCTAATGCAAAAAAATTGTGGGAAGAAAGATATTCAGACAAAATTCTAGTGAAGCGCTTATCAAAAATTTATTCAAAAGTTTCAGTGCTTGAAAATAACAAGTAAAACTGATTCAATTCAAGGCAATCAATTTGAATAGTTCAAAAGCAAATTCTTGCTTTAATTTTTTATGAAAAAAATATTTCTACACATTTCTCTTTTTTTATTTTTAGCGTCTTTCTGCTTTGCCCAAGAAAACATTATAAAGATAAAAGCAACGTTTGAAAAAGATAAGTTTACTATGGGTTTTCCTGATTCTGAACAAAAGTTTGTTTATGAGTTTTCCGCAAGGCCCAAAGACATTGAAAAAGTGCAAAAAGCCGTAGATGAAGGCGATGCAGAAAGTATGCGCATACTTGCTATGGAGTATTATTATGGAGACTTGCTTGACAAAAATATTTCTAAAGCTATCAGCCTTACAAAGGCTGCAGTAGAGGCGGGGAATGAATATGCAAAATCTCAGATGCTTTTTCTTGAGGAATATGTGCTAGTAGAAAATGCAAAGAAAAATCTCAATAAGGTCTTAGAAAAAGCGCAGGCAGGTGATATAGATTCCATCTATGCGCTTGCGCTCTATTATGCAAGGGATGACAAAAAAACAAATGACCCAATAAAAGCTGCAGAATATGCAGAGCAAGGCGCTCAACAAAAGCACGCAATCTGCCTTCTTATGACAGGCGATTCTTACTATTTTGGAAGAGGCAAAGAAAAAGATTATAATCTTGCAAGGCGTTACTATCAAAGGGCTGCAAAGCTGGGCGTTGCAAAGTCTTCTTTTGTCTTATTTACTATTTATTATGAGGGTTTGGGCGTAAATAAAAATGAAAAAAAAGCTTATGAACAACTGCTAATTGCTGCAGAGGGCGGCTGTGCAGATGCTCAGTATAATTTAGGCTACTTTTATGCAAATGGCGGTTTGGTCAAAAAAGACACAGAAAAAGCTATTTATTGGTACAAGCGTGCAGCAGCGCAAGAAAATGCAAAAGCGTGTTTTTTGCTAGGCGATATTTATACAAAGAAAAACAAGGAAAGTAAAAATCCTGAAGATAAAAAAATTGCAGATTACTATTTCGAAAAAGGCGCAAATTTAGGAAATCAAGACTGCCAAAACGCTTTCCACTCTGCAGTTGCAGAAAAATTGATAAATGAAAATTTGCAAAAACGTGCAAAAGATTTTGAAGAAAAATCAGCAAAAGGCGACGTATATGCTACCTACGAAATTGCAAAAATTTATGCAGGCGGCGCAGGCGCAAAGCACGACTATGTAAAGGCAGCAGAGCTTTTTGAAAAATGTATTAAGGCAGGATATACAAAAGCATATTTAGATTTGTCCAGAATTTATCTCATAAAAAATACGCCTATCTATAGCCAAGAAAAGTCTTTAGAAATTTACAAGCGTGCAATTGCAGCAAAAGAATATAAAATTGCGACGCAAATGGGTGGGTTTTGTATTTCTGGCGCTCTTGATGGTGGACGTGAAATGGCCATGAAATTCTTTAAATTTGGAAGCGATAAAGGCGACCCTGAAGCCATGTGCAACTTGGCTGTGCTTTATGATGAAGATGGAGACTATGTAAATTCAAAAAAATATTTTATTATGTCTGCAAATGAAGGCCATTTAGATGCACTTGCATTAGTTGGTGCACGTTATGCTTTGGCGATGAAAGGTTTTGAAAAAGATTCTGAAAAATCTTTCACTTACATTTTAAGAGCGACAGAAAAAGGTTGCGTAGAAAGTATGCGCAATATGGGCAATTGGTATTTGAAAATTGCACAGCCTGCAAATCCGCAAAAGGCCTTAGTTTGGTATGAAAAGGCAGCAGAAAAGGGCGATGTATATTCACAACTTTTTGCAGCAAAATATTATTTAAATGAAAAAAGCGAATGTTTCGATGTAACGCAAGGCGTCAAATGGCTGCGCAAAGCTGCAGATAAAAATGATGCAGAAGCAATGTATATTTTAGGTAAATCATACTACGAAGGAAAGCTTGTAGAAAAAGATGAAAAAAAGGCCTTTGAATATATTTCAAAAAGCGCGAATAAAAAAAATATAGACGCAATATCCTTGCTATGCAATTTCTATATTAAAGGTATAGCTTGTGCTGCAGATACGCAAAAAGCTATTGAACTGATAGAACCTTATACTTACAAAGGAAATTCTATTGCGATGATGAATCTGGCAAGAATTTATGCATTTGAAAAATCGAACCCAGACTTGGAATTGGCAAAAGCTTGGTATGATTTATCACTTGAAAATGGCTACAAAATTTCTGATGAAGAAAAATCTAAATTTGAAACAGCCTTTAAAAAAAT
>JAVBSE010000171.1:0-8233 GCA_031547315.1 Opitutales bacterium | reverse complement strand
TAAAATTATGAATTCAGAAATAGTGCCTTACATCATAAATATCAGCGAAAATTCATCAACAAGAGGCGCTGTAAGTTCTGCCAAGCTCAAAAATATGCAAATCGTAGTTACTGCGCTTCAAAAATTTGCAAATTCTATGAAAAAGGAAAAAGGTTTTGCGGATTTGGCTTTTTACGCTTCAATGGTTTTTAATACTTTTTTCTCTCTTTATAGGGCTGCGCCAAAAGAAATGAAAAAAGAAATTCACTTAGATAAAGAATTTAAAAAAGAAGTGCTAAGTTTAATGATTTTTTCAAAAAACAGAAAATATTTTTTTGAGGCCCTTATTTTGTTTCTTTTTTGGCGCTTTATTTTTTAATAAGAATTAGATGACCGAGCAAAAAATATTCACAAGCGACAGCGCAAAAAACAACAAGCGTATTTTGAAAAATACCTTGCTGCTTTACTTGCGCATGTTTTTTGTGATGTTTATCACTTTCTTTACTACAAGAGAAATTCTTGTGGCTCTTGGCGCAGAAGACTTTGGTTTGGTGAATGTTATTGGCGGCATTGCTTCTATATTTACATTTTTAAGCTCAACGCTTTCTGCATCTTCTTCCAGATATTTTAATTTTGATTTGGGGAAGAACGACTTTGTAAATCTTAAAAAAACATTCAGCCTGTTTGTTATTCTTTATGGGGCTTTGGTTATTTTGGTTTTTTTACTGGCAGAAACGGTAGGGCTTTATGTCTTAAAGAACACAGTTATTCCTGCAGGCAAAGAAACTGCAGTTTTTTACTTCTTTCAATTTTCAGTTCTTACTGCGCTTTTGGGCATTGCAACTTTGCCATACAGCGCACTTATTATCTCTTATGAAAAGATGGGAGTTTTTGCCTTTATTACAGCTTTTGAGGCAATTTTAAAGCTGGGAATTGTATATTTGCTGTATTTGGATTATTTTACTCGCTTAGAGTTTTATGGCTTTTTGCTTTTGCTTGTTGGGGTCTTTCACTTTTTATTTTACTTTGTTTATTGTCAGATAAAATTTCCTGAATCTCACTTTAAGTTTGTTTGGGATTTTCCTAAAATGAAAGAGCTTGTAGTTTTTGGCATTTGGAGCTTGTGGGGCGGCCTAGCAGGTCTTTTTGGAAACACCTTGCTTAATGTTTTGCTAAATAATTTTTTTGGCGCAGTGGTGAATTCGGCAAGGGCAATTGCTATGCAGATTTCGGTGGGCGCATCAAGTTTTACACAGAACTTTTTAACTGCGGTAAGGCCTCAAATTGTAAAATATTGGGCGCAGGAAGAGTATGAAAAATGTTTTAAACTTGTGTTCTTTTCTTCTCGCATAGGCTTTTTTCTTGTTTTTGTTTTTGCCTGTCCTCTGATTTTGGAGGCAAATTTTGTTCTTAATTTGTGGCTGAAAGAAGTGCCGGAATATGCTGTTTTATTTTGCAAACTTACGCTTGTACAAATCAGCATAGATTCTTTTTCTTATCCTCTTATTCAGCTTGCAATTGCCACAGGTAAAATTGCCCTTTATCAGACAGTTGTGGGCTTTTGTCTAATTTTGGTTTTGCCGGTTTCTTATTTGGCATTTAAGTTTGGAGCGCCGCCTGAAAGCTATATTTACATAACTATTGCTATTTTTGTATTAAGCCTTTGCTTGCGCCTGCTTATACTAAGAAAAATTGCAAAATTTCCTGTTTCAAAATTCATTTCTATCTTGCTTTTGAAATCTTCTGTTTACGCAGCTTTAGCCTTTATTTTTACTTTTGCTTTAAAGCTTTTTACCCAAGAGTCTTGGCTTTCATTCTTTACTATTTCATTTTTTGGGGTATTTTTTGTTTTCTTTTTTGCTTACTTTATTGGTTTTGCAAAAGAGGAGCGTGTTATGATTTTTGGGCGCTTAAAATCTAAATTTTTGAAGAGATGATAAATTTGAAGTCAAAAGGCGATTGCTGCGGATGTTATGCTTGCGAGAATGTCTGCCCGGTTTCTTGTATTTCTATGCAGGCAGATGAAGAGGGTTTTTTCTTTCCCAAAGTTGATGTGCAAAAATGCATAAATTGTTCTTTGTGCGAGAAGGTTTGCCCTGTAATTCAAAAGGGATTTTCTGCCAAAAATGCGTCAGATTTTTTAGAGACCCCTGTGGTTTACGCAGCCAGAACTAAAGATACTGAAGTGCTTTCAAAGAGCTCTTCAGGGGGTATTTTTTCAATTTTGGCAGGGTCTGTGCTTGCAGAAAATGGCGTTGTTTTTGGTGCGCTTTGGGATGAAAATTGGAAGCTAAAACACAGTTTTATTGAAGATATTTCAGCCTTGCCTGCAATGCGTGGCAGCAAGTATTTGCAGTCGGCAATTGGCAGTTCTTATAAAGACGCCAAGGCGTTTTTAGACAGTGGGCGTTTGGTTTTATTTTCGGGAACGCCTTGTCAGATAGCGGGGTTAAAGAATTTTTTAAGAAAGCCATATCCTAATTTACTGGCAGTGGAAATAATTTGCCATGGCGTGCCTTCACAAAAATATTTTGATATTTATATTGATGAATTTTTGGAGATTCATTCAAAAGAATCTCTTCTCAAAAAATCTGATTTGAAGTCTGTGTTTTTTCGAGATAAGTCTTTGCTGGGTTGGAAATCTTTTTCATTTAAAATGAATTTCCGGACATTTGAGTTAGTTGAAACTTTGAAAGAGAACATTTATTTAAGGGGCTTTCTAGGAGACTTATGTTTAAGAGATTCTTGTTTTGATTGTCCTGCAAAGTCTGCTAAAAGTGGCGCCGATATGACACTTGGTGATTTTTGGACTTATTCGTACTTGCAATTCAATGATAATAAGGGTGTTTCAGCAGTTTTAATTAGAACGCAACTGGGCACTGATATTTTTGAAAAAAATAAAAATTTAATGGATTTTCATAGTGCCACTTATGCAGATGTTTTTAAGGGGAACACTATGTTGGAAAAATCTGTGTCAAGACCTGATGCCAGAAAAAATTTCTTTGCAAAAGTGAACAAAAAATCTTTGCATAAAGTTGTAGAAAATATGACAAGTAGAACATTTTTTAGAAGATTGCAAAGATTGATTTTAAAGAAAATAAACTTGAGTATTGATACCTTAAAAAAGAAGCTGGGTTTATAGTATGAATAATTTTAACTTTATAATGATGATATTGCTGCTGATTACTCAGGTGGCAACCTCTGTCATGCCTATTGCTGGCAGAGGCTTTATTGACGTTCAAGAAGGTTCGATGGGAAGTTTGGTGCTTCTGCTTTTGAGTGTGCCTTTTTTGTACATCATAATTATAGCCAACTTTTTCAAGTCTCGCAAGTTAGACAGTATTGCCATCTATTTTTTAATCTTCTTTGCGTATATGGCAATTTCTGGACTAACATATTTTATTCCAGGTTATCCGTTTAAGGATGTTTTAAGAGCAATTGTTTTTGCATCAACCAGTATTGCTTTCTTTTTGGCGGCATATTATGCAACTATGAACTCTGTTAAAGTTCAAAAATATTTGCCCAAATTATATCTAGTTTATTTTGCAATTTCTGTTGTAATTTTTGTGATATTGTTAAGGGACAATATGTCTTATGTTCACGTTAGACAAGTTAAAGAAACTTATATGATGTTTCTTATTTTTCCTTGGATTTTAATTGCAGGAAATGCAGTAGTAAGGAATGCGGGAATAGTTTTGGTAGGCTTGCTTGCTGTTTTTTCAAGGAAGCGCGGCGCAGTTTTAGACTATGTTTTGGCTGTTCCAACTTTCTTTTTTGTTAAAAACTTTTTTATAGAAAACAGGTATAAATTTTTGTACATATTTGGTACTCCAGTTTTTATCGCAAGTATATTTTTTATACTTTATTACTTTTCAGGAGATACTTTAGACCTTGTTATTGAGCGTTTTAACGCAATTGGAGACGATGGCGGCTCTGGCAGATCAGACATGTATGCATTAACTTGGGATTTGTTTTTAAATGAAGACTTCTTGTATAAAATAGTTGGTTCCGGTTACTATTACATCAAGATGAATATTCAGGCATTCTATGTGCATAATGACTTTTTGGAAATACTTGTTTCTTATGGCATAATTGGTTTTGGTCTACTTTGTTTGATTTTAATTGCAATGATACGCCACTGTATTTTTTTGATAAGAACAGGCAATAGATTTGCGCCTGCTTTTGCCGCATCAATTGTTATTTATTTTATTATGATGAATATCAGCGTAGTATATTTTGGCGTGGGCGCAAATTCTTCTTTCTTTGCCTTTTTTGGTTATATTTTTGCTACAACAGGCAGAGCAGGACTTCCGGAAGCAGAAGGGCAGTATCACCCTTATTTGCAGCAGCCAAGCTATACAAACTATTATAGGTAAATTTTTTTGATGGATGAACTTTTTGAGAGTAGAGAAAATGCAAAACAAGAGCTGGAAGAAGGCACTTTAGCTTCTGCGCCTTTGGCTGTAAGAATGCGCCCAAGATCGCTTTCAGAGCTTGTTGGGCACTCTCATATATTGTCGCCTGACAGTTTATTGCCCAGGTTAATTTCTACAAATAATTTTGGTTCACTTTTATTTTATGGTCCCCCAGGTTGTGGAAAAACCACAATTGCAGAAGTAATTGCACGTGAAACAAAGTCTAGGTTTGTGAAGATAAATGCAGTGCTTTCAAACGTTGCAGAATTGCGTGATGAGCTTAAAATGGCACGTTACAGAAAGGGAGAGCGCACAATTTTATTTATAGATGAAATTCATCGCTTTAACAAGGCGCAACAAGATTTGCTTTTGCCGGATGTTGAAGATGGCAATATTCGTCTTATTGGGGCAACAACTCATAACCCCGGGTTTTACATAAATCCGCCGCTGCTTTCACGCAGTCATTTATTTAAGCTGGAGCCTTTGTCTCCTGCAGACATTGCAGTTGTTTTAAAACGGGCGCTTTCTGATGAACAAAGGGGCTTAGGTAATTTTAAAGTTTCTGCATCTGATGATATTTTAATCTCTTTGGCGCAAATTTGCGATGGCGATATGCGCAGGGCATTAAATGCTCTGGAAACTTTAGTTTTGGCTTCTGGCGGCAAGTGCGAGCTTTCTGCAAAAGATATAGAAATTTTTGCAAAAGAGCGCCAAATTCGCTACGATGCCGATGAAGACGAGCATTATGACACAATTTCTGCCTTCATAAAATCTGTAAGAGGCTCTGACCCTGATGCCGCAATGTATTGGCTGGCAAAAATGTTAGTAGGCGGCGAAGACCCAAGGTTTATTGCAAGGCGTTTGCTTATTTTGGCCAGCGAAGATGTGGGGCTTGCAGATTCAAGAGGGCTTTTAATTGCCAATGCGGCCTTTGACGCCTGTGAGCGCATAGGACTGCCCGAGTGCGAGCTTAACCTTGCACACGCAACCTTATTTTTGGCAACATCGCCCAAAAGTAATTCTGCAACTCTTGCGCTTTTTGCGGCAAAATCGGCAGTGCGTGAGGCAGGAGTTCAGCCCGTTCCAATGCATTTAAGAGATTCTCATACAAAATTAAATAAAAAATTGGGGCAGGGTGTGGAATATATCTACAGCCATGATTGCCCCGAACATATTAGCGGGCAAGACTATATGGAAAAGCCAATAAAGCTTTATGAGCCTAAAGAATTTGGCGCAGAAAAACAAATTGCTGAAAGGCTTGCAAAATTTAAAGAAATCAAAAGAATGATACTCAATGGAAAATAATAATTTCAATTCTGAAGACGAAGTTTCTTTCAAAGTTAAGAATACAAGGCGTTTAGATTTGCGTCTGACAAGGTCTTGCGGGTCTATTGTTGTGGGGCTGCTTCTTGCAAAACTTTTGGTGCCAAGCATTGAATTTGGCGGCATATTTTCATTTGCAGGTTTGGTGTTCTCAATCTGGATTTTAAATTTAATTTTAAAGCCATTTTTAATTTTAATAACATTACCTATGCTTCTTTTTACACTTGGCGCAGGCATGATATTTGTTGATGCGCTTGTGATTTATATTTCTACTTGGGTTCCGGGGATTCGTATAAATACCTTCTGGGTGGCGCTGCTTATGGGCTTTTTGATAGAGCTTGCTTCTTGGTGCTTTACGCTTATTGAGACTAAAAAAATATTCAAAAATCGTGACAAGAAAAACGATGATGATGTTATTGATGTCTAAAAGGCGTCTATAATATATTTTTGAAAATATAAAAATGTTAAGCTTAAAAAAGTTCTTTTCAGCGACAATTTTTCTGTTTGTCTCATTGTGCATTTTAAATGCGCAGGATTTAAAAAAGATTCTTATTGTTGAAAAAATACTTTTTAAAGACAGGCCTCTAATAGCTTCTTATGCAGACGCTTTTAAATTTTATAAAGGCTCTTGGCAGGGCGGTGCAAGCGTGCAAATAGGAGAAAGCCCTTCTTTGCAAAAACTTTCTATTAAGCAAGAATTTTTGCCTTCTAAAAAAGATGATGTTTTGGACGGAACTGCAAAAATTTATTCAAACGATAGGCTTTTTATTGAAAAAACTGCAAAAATGACTCTCTTGCCTGATCGCCTTAGGCTTGAAACTTTTGGAAAAAACGGCAAGCAAGACTCTGCATACGATGGCTTTTTTTCAGGCATGAATATTGTTTGGGTGCCTGCTTGTAAGTTTATGCTTTTTTCAAAAATTACAGATGAATTTATTTTTAATTCAGGCAAAGTGTATTTGTCTTCGGTAGATCAAACTTATGTGATTATGCCTCAACGAAATTTTCAGGGCTTTATAGTTACAAGATCGCTTTTTGAAAAAATCGAGGAAGCTGCCGAGCCTGTGCCACAAGAAAAAAAATCTAAACCTGCTCCAAGTTTAGATAAAAATTACTTTAAAAAACAAAGGTAATTTAACTTGTTTTAAATAGGGCATTCTTGAAAAATTTGCGCTGTTTCTTTATGAGCGCAACTGTGTTTTTGTAAATTTCTTCGCTCAAATTTTCAAAATTACCGGACTTAATTGCGCTGATTGTTTCTCTATAGCCAATTGCGCTGCTTGCCGACGCATTGCGCTCTATGCCCAGTTCTAAAAGTTTTCTTGTTTCTGCAATTAACCCCTGAGCCAGCATTTTATCTATTCTGTGTTTTGCACGTTCAAAAAGTTCTGGGTCTTGCAAGTCTTGCATTATAAAAGTTTTTTGAAAATCTCCCATAGGGCAGGGAAGCGAAGAAAACTTATTTTTAAGCTCACTAAGGCTTAGTCCGCTTGCCATAATGCGTTCCAATGCCGGGCGAATGCGTCTTGGGTTTTGAATGTCTATAATTTTTGCGGCATTTGGGTCTAGCTCTAAAAGTTTTGCGAGCATTACATTTTCTTTTTGCGCAAGTTTTTCTACTTCAGTTTTTATATTTGAAGGAATTTCAATTTCGTCTGTAACAGCGCTAAACCAAGCCTTTAAATAAAAACCGCTGCCGCCGACAACTATTGTGCGTTTGCCTTTTTTTTGAATTTCTTTTAATGCTTTTTTTGCGTACAAAATATAGTCGCCAACATTAAATTGGATATTTGCATCGCAAACATTTATAAGGTGGTGGGGCACCTCTAAAAGCTCTGCTTGACTGGGTTTTGCAGAGCCTATGTCCATATTTCTGTAAACTTGTATGCTGTCGCAAGAAATAATTTCGGCATCAATTTCTTTAGCCAGGCTTAAGGCCTTTTGGCTTTTGCCTGCTGCTGTAGGGCCGCTGATTATTATTACTTCGCTGTTCATTATTTAAAGAAAACTAAAAGCGCATGGGTGTGTGCCCATCCATTTTTTTACCAAATTGGGCATAGAGTTTTTCGTTCCCCGGTGTGGCAATACAAGTTATCCAAGAAAGCTTATCGCTTTTAAGTTTTGTGGTGATTGCGCTTGTAAGCTTAGAGCCTATACCTTGTTTGCGATAGTTTGGGTCTACAATTAAATCTAAAAGATATGCGTCTGAAACCCCGTCAGAGAGGGCTCTGAAAAAGCCCACCATTTTGGCACCGTCAAATGCCCCAAAGGCGCAGTAGCTGTTTTTTACTGCGATATTTATTTTGGAAACATCTTCAGTTTCCATTAACCAGTTTTCAAACTTGTATAGGCGTGCAATATCAAGAGAATAGTCATTTTTTGCGTCTAATTCTTTTATGATAATTGGCATAACTATTTTTCAGGATTAAAGCCAAAAAGATCAATGGCGTTGCCAAAGCAGCTTGCATTAAAGTCGTCTTCCGAAAGAGAAAGCACTTCAACATTTTTAAGCGCCT
>JAVBSE010000156.1:0-7426 GCA_031547315.1 Opitutales bacterium | reverse complement strand
TTGGTTTTCTTTTTGCTCACGTGCTTATGGCTTTGGGGATTCCTATTTCGCCTGAAGAAGTTGTGGGGCTTTCTTTGCTTGGCATGGCTGCATTTTTTACTACCGCAGCGGCAGCGCCGTTTACTTCGCTTGTGCTTGTTTTAGAATTTACTATGGCAGGCAGGATGATATTTCCGCTGATTTTAGGCGTACTTGCATCTTATGCTGTGGCAAAGCTTTTGCACGCAAAATCTATGTATGGCGCCGAAACTTCAAGGTCTGTGCTTGCGGCATTTGGCAAGCCGCTCAGAGAGGTGCGCATTAAAGATATTTTCCGCAAAACATCAGACACTGTTTTTGCAAACACTCTCTTTGGCGATATTGCAAAAAAGTTTGTTAGAAACCCTGAAGAATCGATATACGTAGTCTCAAGAACAAATCGCTATATTGGTGCAATATTTCAGAAAGATATTTTAAATTTCATAAGGTCAAAAGACGTTTCTTCCACAGTTATTGCAGACGATATTATGCATGCAGACATTCCAACTCTTTCGCCGGATATGCACTTAATTGAAGCAATAAAAATATTTTTGGAAAACGAACATTATGAATCGCTTCCTATTGTAGATTCTAAAATGCAATTTTATGGACTTGTAAACAAAAGCGATATACTTATTGGTTTTAACGAAATTATTACGCGCGACAGGCTAAAATCTTAATCTTAAGCCGGCGTAAAATTTCTTAAAAAACTTTGCATTATATGCTTATCATTTCTTCCATGTTTTGCAGGGCTTCATAAGAGTCGCAGGCTTTTAGGTATGCTATTGTTTTTTCAAGATTTGTCAGAATTGAGCACCCGCATTTTACTGCAATTTTTCTTATGTCGGAATTATTTTTCAGTTCTTCTACTGTTAAATTTTTATTTATGTTTATAACAAAATCTACTTTGCCTTCTATGATTGTGTCTATTGCTCTTGGATTGTTATTCCAGTGCACTATGTTTGTTTTATAGCCACGTTTTTGTAAGTATTCGCCAGTGCCTTTTGTGGCATAAATAGGAATGTTCAGCTTGTAGAGATTGTCTATGACTTCCATAAACTTCACTTTGTCTTTTTCTCTGCCTGTGCTGATTAGTATGCCTTTTGATGGCTTTACAAGTCTTGTGGCTTCCATTGCCAAAAGCATAGACTCGTTAAAGCTTTTGCCCAAGCAGCCAACTTCGCCCGTAGATGCCATTTCAACGCCTGTTACGGGGTCTGCGCCATCAAGCCTTTGAAAGCTGAACATAGAGGCTTTTACGCCTGTATGTTGAATTTTACTTTCGTCAACAAGGGTCTCTTTAAGCTTTTCATTATTCATCACTTTGCATGCAAGCTCTGCAATATTTATGCCCGAAACTTTTGAAATAAATGGGAACGAGCGAGAGGCTCTTGCGTTGCATTCAATTACTTTTACGTCATTATCCTTTGCGATAAATTGTATGTTAAAAGGTCCATTTAGATTTAGGCCTTTTACTATTTTTCTGCTTATATCTTTTATTGAATTTACTGTTTGCACATACAATTTTTGAGCAGGAAAAACCATTGTGGCATCGCCAGAATGTACGCCTGCGTTTTCTACGTGTTCGCTTATTAGCGAGAGTATCATCTCTCCGTTTTTAGCTATGCCGTCGCATTCTATTTCTTTTGCGTCTAAAATAAATTTAGATATTACTACGGGAAAATCTGCAGATACACCTTTTGTAAGCGACAAATAATATTCCAAACTTTGCTTGTCGTTTGCAATATTCATAAGGGTTCCTGAAAGAACAAAACTTGGGCGTATAAGCACAGGAAAGCCTACTTTGTCTATAAACTTTTTAATTTCTTTTATAGATTTTGCAGATGTCCATTCCGGCTGGTCTATGCCAAATTTATCTAGCATTGCAGAAAATTTAACTCTGTCTTCTGCTGCATCCACGCTCTTTTGGCTGTGACCTAAAATATTTACTTTGGCGTCGTGCAGAGGTTTTATCAGATTATTTGGGTTCTGCCCGCCCATGCAGGCTATTACGCCTTTGGGGTTTTCCATATCTACAATGTCTAAGACTCTTTCAAAAGACAGCTCTTCAAAGTATAACCTGTCAGAGGTGCTAAAGTCTGTGGAAACAGTTTCGGGGTTGCAGTTTATTATGACGCTGTCGTTCTTTTTTTGTTTGAAGTAATTGCTTGTCATAACCGAACACCAGTCGAACTCTAGGCTGGAGCCTATGCGGTAGCTGCCACTGCCAAGCGTGATTATGCTGTTTTTATTTTTCTTAGGTGTGATGTCGCTGTGTATCCCGTTATAAGTAAGATAAAGATAGTTCGACTTAGTAGGATATTCAGAAGATGTAGTGTCTATCTGTTTTGCCACAGGCAAGATTTTTAGTTTTTTTCTTAGCTTTCTTAGCGCCAGCGAAAGCTTTCTTATATCGCTTGTTTTTAGTTTTATTTTTAATGCTGACAAATATATTTTAGTAAGCTGAAAATCTGAAAATCCCTGCGCCTTTAGTTCGTGCAGATCTCTTTTTCCCAGCTCTAAGAAGTCTGAATAAATTTTTTTCTCGTCAAGATTTGCGCTTTTTGTCTTTTTTGCAAAAAATTTAAAAAGCTTATTTTCTGCGGCTGCAAGGTTGTAAATATGAGATAAAAACCAGCAGTCTATTTTTGTTTTTTCATGCACATACTCAAGAGTTTTGCCACGTTTGAAACTTTCATAGATTGCAAATATTCTTAAATTTGTGGGGCAAGAAAGTTCTATTTCAAGCTCTTTTTCAGAAGCGTCTTTGAATGCGCCTGCTGTGAGTCCTTCTTCATTTTCATCTACCATTCTTAAGGCTTTTTGCACTACTTCTCTGAAGTTTCTGCCAATAGACATTACTTCTCCTACAGATTTCATCTGTGTGCCAAGCAGTTTTGAAACGCCGCTGAATTTGCTTAAGTCCCAGCGCGGAACTTTTAAAGTAACATAGTCCAGCGAGGGCTCGTAAAAGGCCGAAGTTGTGCCTGTAACAGGATTTTTAAGCTCAAGCAAATCAAAACCTATCACAATTTTTGCGGCAATGTAGGCTATGGGGTAACCTGTTGCCTTGCTTGCAAGCGCTGACGAGCGTGAAAGGCGGGCGTTTATTTCTATCACATAAAAGCCATAGTCGTCAGGATTTAGCGCATACTGAACATTGCATTCTCCGACTATTCCCACGCTTTCGGCAATTTTTAGCGCAGTGTCCCTTAGCATATTGTTTTCGATATTATCTATAGTCTGGCAGGGTGCAATTACTATAGAGTCTCCTGTATGAATGCCCATGGGGTCAAAGTTTTCCATATTGCATATTGTTATGCAATTGCCGCTTTTATCTCTCATGACTTCATATTCAATTTCTTTCCAGCCATGCAACGATTTTTCTATCAGAACTTGCGGAGAAGACATTAAGGCCGCCTGCGTAAGTTTTTTGAGTTCTTCAGGCGTTTTTGCAAGCCCAGAGCCCAGTCCGCCCAAGGCGTAGGCCGAGCGTGTGATAACAGGGTATCCTATTTCTTCTGCAACCTGCATTGCTTTTTTTACAGTGCTTGCCGAATGACTTTTTGCGATAGGCACGCCAATGGAATTCATTTTTTTTGCAAACAAATCTCTGTCTTCAGACATCTTTAAGGCGTCTATTTGAGTACCTAAAACTTTGACTCCATATTTTTTTAGAACGCCGCTATTTTCTAATTCTATGACACAATTTAAAGAAGTTTGTCCGCCAAAAGAAGAAATAATTGCCACAGGTTTTTCCAGCTTAATTACTTTTTCTACCCAAAAAGGCGTTACAGGATAGAGGTATACTTTTTTGTCCGTTCCGCTGTTTGTTTGTACTGAGGCAATGTTTGGATTTATAATTATAACTTCTAAGTTCTCTTCAATCAGCGCCTTTACAGCTTGAGAGCCTGAATAGTCAAACTCTCCTGCTTGACCTATTGATAGGGCTCCCGAGCCCAAGAGTATTACTTTTTGTTTTTTACCATTTTTTGGTTCTAGAAATTTTAATATAGGCATATCTTTACATTTTTAAATTTTGTTTTCGGTAAGGCTAAGAAATTTATCCATAATCCAGCTTGTGTCATTTGGTCCGCTTGAGGCCTCTGGGTGAAATTGAACAGACAAGAAAGGCTTTGTCTTATGTCTTAGGCCTTCCACAGACTCGTCGTTTGCATTTTCAAACCAGAGTTCCCAGTCTTTTTGTATGCTCTTTTTTTCTACAGCGTATCTGTGATTTTGACTGGACATGTATGCTCTTTTGTCGGGCAGTGAAAAAACAGGCTGGTTATGGCTTCTGTGGCCATGCGCAAGCCTTTTTGTTTTTGCGCCCGAAGCCAGCGACAATATTTGATGCCCCAAGCATATGCCTAAAATTGGCTTCTCTGACGGCAATATGTGTTTGGCAATTCTTTCAACTAAGTCGCCAGTGTTTTGCGGGTCGCCGGGGCCGTTTGAAATAATCCAGCCATCTACATTTATTTGAGAAAAATCTGTGTCCCATGGCAAAAGATGAACCTCACAGCCTCTTTCAACAAGCATTCTTGAAATATTGAATTTTGCGCCGCAATCTATGAGGGCGATTTTCTTTTTGCCCTTGCCAAAAATTCTGATTGCCTTTGTAGAAACTGAGGGCATGAGATTGTATTTTGATGGATCGACATATTCGTTGTCTTTAAAATTTTTTAAGAATTCAAATCTGTCTAATTTTTCTTTTTTTGCGTTTTCGGGAACTATGCGTCCAAAAAGATTTCCGCTTTCTCTTATCATTTGCACAAGGTATCTTGTGTCTAGCCCGCTTATACCCGGCACATTATTTTCTATCATCCAATCTTCCAAAGAAATGCCGCCATTGTGGTGATGGTAGCCTTCGTAGATGTCGGAAACTATAATGCCTTGGGTTTTTATAGAGTCGCTTTCGTGGCCTTTAGACATAAAAAAATCGCAGCTGTTATAGGCTGGGATTCCATAATTTCCAATAAGACAGAAGCTGAAAACAAGAATCTGCCCCAGATAGGAAGGATCAGTCATTGCCTCACTGTATCCTAGCATACCTGTGTTAAAAACCATTTCTCCGCTTACTGTAAGATTTGCGCCTATGGCTCTGCCTTCAAGCGTTATTCCGTTTGAAAGTTCAAGATAGGCTTTTTTAAATTCCTTACTCATATTTTATTATGGGTTCTGATTTTTAATATAAGAAAAGCATTTCGCAGTATTTTGGCACAGGCCACAAACTGTCAGAAACTTCGCACTCTGCAGCGTCTACAAACTTGCGCAGCTCAGCCATTTTTTCTATGATATTTGCTTCATTGTGCTTTTTGGAAAGTTCATCGCAAAGTTCATTTGAAGCGTATATAATGTCTGAAAGTTCGTTTGAAAGTTTTTGAATAAGAGCTTCAAGCTTTGTGTTTTTTACTCCGCTTGCGGCTAAGCCTGTATTGGTATCGCACAAGTTTTTCAGATATTTACTTATGGCAGGAATAAAGAGCGTTCTTGCCATTTTAAGTGCAATTCCGCCTTCAATGGCAATTTTGCGGCTGTATTCTTCTATAAAAACTTTGTAACGAGACTGCATTTCAGACTTATCAAAGACGCTGTACTTTTTGAAGATAGCCATATTTTTGTCTTCAATTAGTGGCTTTAATGCTTCCGGAGTTCTTGCTAAATTTGGAAGTCCGCGCTTTTTTGCTTCGTCTTTCCATTCGGGCTTATAGTTGTCGCCATTGAAGATGATGCGCTTGTGCGTCTTGATTATATTTGAAAGAATTTCTTCAAGTTTACTGTGGAAATCTTCCTTCTTGCAATTTTCAAGGCAGCTTGCAATTTCATCAAAAGCTTCTGCAACTATTGTATTTAGAACAATGTTTGGATTTGCACAAGACTGAGCGGAACCTGCGGCACGAAACTCGAACTTATTTCCCGTAAAAGCAAATGGGCTAGTGCGATTTCTGTCTGTGGCGTCGCATGGAAGCTGTGGCAGGGTGTCTACGCCTATGCGCATTATCTTGCTTTGCTTGCTGGATTTTGCTGCGCCTTTTTCAAGCTGCTCAACTATGTCGTTAAGTTGGTCGCCAAGAAAGATTGATATTACTGCAGGCGGAGCTTCGTTTGCGCCAAGCCTGTGATCATTACCTGCGCCGGCAGTTGCAGAGCGCAGTAAATCGCTGTGCAAGTCAACAGCTTTTATGACTGCGCAAAGTGTGGTTAAGAATATGGCGTTTTGATGGGGGTCGTTGCCCGGATTAAGCAAATTTATTTCGCCTACAGATATTGACCAGTTGTTGTGCTTGCCGGACCCATTTACGCCTGCAAATGGTTTTTCATGCAAAAGGCAGACAAGTCCATGCCTGTCTGCAGTTTGTCTGAGAGTTTCCATAATAAGCATATTGTGGTCAACTGCCAGATTTAGCTCTTCAAACATTGGGGCTATCTCAAACTGAGCAGGCGAAACTTCGTTATGCCTTGTTTTTGAGGGGATGCCAAGTCTCCAAAGCTGTCTGTCAACATCGCCCATAAAATTTAGTATGCGGGGCTTGATAGTGCCAAAGTAGTGGTCTTCAAGCTGCTGATGTTTTTCAGGCGGAGCGCCAAATAGGGTGCGGCCTGTTTGCCTGAGGTCTGGGCGCTGTATATAAAGGCTTTTGTCTATTAGAAAGTACTCTTGCTCTGCACCAAGGGTAACAGATGGCTTGGCTTTTACATCTACGCCAAAGCACTTAAGAAGGCGCTTGGCTTGTGCGCCAAGAACTTGCATAGACCTTAAAAGAGGCGTCTTTTTATCTAAGACTTCGCCTGTGTAAGAGCAAAATGCCGTTGGAATGTAGAGGGTTGCTTCGCCTCCGGAGCGCATTATAAATGCAGGGCTTGTTGGGTCCCAAGCTGTGTAGCCGCGCGCCTCAAAAGTTGAACGCAAACCTCCAGACGGAAAGCTGGAGGCATCCGGTTCTCCCATAATTAAATTTTTGCCTGAAAACTTTGCTATTGCACCTCCGTTTGTATTTGGCTCCCAGAAAGCATCATGCTTTTCTGCACTAGAGCTTGTTAGCGGCAAGAACCAGTGCGTGTAGTGTGTAGCGCCTTTTTCTATTGCCCAAGTTTTCATGGCTTCGGCAACGTCGTTTGCAATATTTGCATCCAGCGTACTGCCTATTTGCATTGTGGCAGACATTTTTTCGAATACTTCTTTTGAAAGGAACTCTTCCATTGTGCGCATATTAAATACGTCGCAGCCGTATTCCTCGTTAACATTGAACGGAGACTTTTGAACTTCTGTGAAGTTTTCTGTATCCGCTATTTTTAATATTGCTGTCTTTCTTGCATTCATGATTTTAAAATTTGTTCTTAGAACTATGAAGCAAATACTGTGCCAGTTTTTTTTGAGCTTAATTTTTCTTAATAAACGCTTTGT
>JAVBSE010000222.1:0-8505 GCA_031547315.1 Opitutales bacterium | reverse complement strand
GACAAGCGTGACGACATCAAAAAACGTGAGGCCCTTGCAGACGCCAAACGTGCTCTCACCTACAGACGTTAATATGAGCCTTTGCCCAATAAATATAATTTTGCATAATCCGCAAATTCCGCAAAATACCGGAAATATCGGCAGAATGTGTGCAGTTTTGGGCGCAAGGCTGCACTTGGTGCATCCCTTAGGTTTTACAATTTCAGATTCTAAACTTAAGCGCAGCGGCATGGATTATTGGTATTCTTTAGATGTGAATCATCATGAAAATTGGGATAGCTATAAAAATTCCCCTAAGCGTGCCATGCGCAACTGGCTTTTAACTACAAAAGCAACACGCACAATTTATGATGTAGATTTTGAATTGGGCGATGGGCTTGTATTTGGCTCTGAAGACAGAGGCGCTCCAGACTTTTTACACGCAGACCTTGCTGATTTCAGAATAACAATTCCACAAGTAAATCCAGACTTGCGCTCGCTGAATTTGTCTACATCTGCGGGCATTGCGGCTTACGAGATGTATCGCCAGATTTTTTGTAAAAGATAAGTTTGTCTTCAAAAAATTATTGAGCAGAAAAGTCTCCTGAATATGGAAGCAAGGGCACAAACACAAAAGAGGCTTCAGACTTTTCTGTTTCGTTAGAAACAAGCTCTTTAATTTCCCAAGGGAAAAGGCGCACCCTAAGCTTAGCACTTTCTTTTGCACGTGTTCTCATCTTTAAATTTTCTGCAATTCTGATTCTGGCTTCTTCTTTTGTGCGCTTTGCAAGCGCTTCAGAAGTTTCTGACGAAACAGATAAATATCTCATTTCTTCTCTATTTTTTGAAGCTTCAAAATTTGAATTTTCATTCAAAGTTTTGGCAGCTTCAAGACTTGATACTTTATAAGAATTATCTTCAAATTTTTTTGAAGAAATATCTTGTTTTTCAAAGAATACAAACGTTAAGGCAAGTGCTGCTGCAAGGGCTGAAATTGCGCTTACTTTTTTTAGAAAACTTGCATTAAAAAGCCAAGATTTAGGCGTATTTTGAACGCTTGATGTGTTTGAAATTTCAGAGTCAATCTCGCTTCGTAGGGCTTCTTTTAAGTCTGCATCAATTTGCAAAAGCTCTGCATATTCATTTGCAAGATTCTTATCTACCTTCATTTGTTCTTTTAAAGCAGCTTCTTCTTGGGGCGTACATTCGCCATGAATTAGTTTTAAAATTTCCGGGTTCATACAGAGTCCTTCAGTAATTTTTTTCTTAAATTTGCCATTCCGTTAAATATTAAATTGCCAACATTTGTTGGGTTTGTGTTCATAATTTCGGCAATTTGTGCGTAAGAAAAATTTTCAAAATATTTTAGCATAAGCGCTTCTTTTTGAGCTGCAGGCAAAGTCTTTAGCTTCTCTTTTAATTCGGCAATGCGCTCTTGTTTTTCAATTTCCGCAGGCGCGGATGGGTGGGGGCAGGTAAGATTTTCAAAAAAGAAATCTGAACACTCTACCTTGCGCTTTTCTCTGATAAGTTTGTTGATGAGTTTATTTTTACAAACCCTATAAAACCACGCAGAAACATCAGCCTGCGGCGGATTTTTTGCATACTCCAAAAAAACATCTTGCACTGTGTCTTCCGCAAGCTGTCTGTCGTGCGCAATGCTCATTGCGTAGAGCCTAAGCTTTGCAGCGTATTCTTTTTTGAAAAAATCCTCAGACATATTAATATCCTATTCTTTAAGACAATCGTAAGTCTAAAAAATTTTAATTTTTTTTAAAAGAGTTTATTTTTGTTTTGGGAATATATGCAGGGCTTGGTTTGGTTCTTTTTTTTCTCAGGGGCTGGTTTCGCCCCTGAAACCCCAAAGCAAACAAAGTTTGCATCCAATAGTTTAAAGCGGGCTTTGATTGGATTTTGTTTTAGACTCAAAGGTTAAAGTATATTGCGGTGCAGCTAAGAAAACAATATATGCTTTGTAAGTGTCGTATGATTTCTTGTTTTTGTGAGTAGTTTTAAGGGAGGATTTTAGTAGAATTAGAATGACTAAAAATAAATTTTAGATTTATTAACGCCCTTATTAGTCTTGGTTTGCGCCTCGATTGCTTTGTACATAAAAAGAAAATTTTAATTTCTCCGAAATTAGTTTTCTTGTACAAAGCTAAGCATACGCAATGCGTATGCTTTCGAGGCGCAAACAAATTAGGGGCTTATTCTGTTGAAGAAAATGTTTTGCGAAGTGAAGTGTCATACAAGGGCGCAAAGAAATCTTTTTCTTTGCGAGATAGTCTTGAAGATATTTTAATAGACTTGAGAAGATATATCTTCTATCTTATCTGTTTACATCTGTTTCATGCTGTGCTTAATATTTCTCATCTGAAATAGTCTTTAGAGAAATTAAAAGAAAATAAAAAAGCAAATTAGAGATTTTCTTTAAAACAAGGAAAGAATCCACAGGATATTATGCGCTTATTTTTCTCTGTAAAGTAAAAAAAATAAGTTTTTTTAAAATAAAAAAAATGCTTTTGAAATTAGATTTGTCTAAGTTGTAAATTATTGTTTTTAAGTTAGTTAAAAATGTTTTTTGAATTTTTTAAATTCCGTTGACAATTTGTTTTCTGATGTTTTTTATTCTAGATAAACTTTTAGGAAATATCTGTAGATAAGCTAAAACTTATCTGCATTTATTATTTTATTTATTACCCCAGAAACAACAAAACAATACATACAAATGGCTAAAATTTTAGTAGATGCAAATCAGAGCTTAGACCTTGGCAAAAAGGGAGAAGGCAAGGGCTTTAAAATTAAAAGAATGTTCACAACAGAAGGCGTGTGGGCTTACGATACTGCAAAGTGGCACAGGCAGGCAGTGCGTATGTATGCCGGCTCTGAAACTACATTTTCACGTGAAAATGTTGAAGTTCCCTCTCATTGGGGCGACAATGCGCTTAAAATTACTGTTAGCAAATACATATTTGGTAAAGAGCCCAAAACTCCTGAGTATGAAGATTCAGTAAAGCATATTTTCGACAGAATTGCCAATACTTACACAGTTTGGGGCTATCAGGCAGGTTATTTTGCTGACGATAAGTCTGCGCTGGCTTTCAATCAAGAGCTTAAGTATATGCTTGTGCATCAAATTTGGGCTCCTAACAGCCCTGTTTGGTTTAATATTGGCCATTGGGAGCAGTGGCGTTGGGGGCGCCCTGACTTGCGTAAGCTTCTTGACAATAAGGGTACGGATACTTTCTTTGGGCAAGAAAATGGCAAGGGCGGCGTTGACGCAAAGCAAGGGCTAAACAACTATTCAAATCCTCAGGCAAGTGCTTGCTTTATTTTGGGCGTAAAAGATTCTATGGACGCAATTTTGCGCCATCAGTACACAGAAGGCTGCATATTTTCCAGCGGCTCCGGCATTGGCATAAATATTTCTTCACTGCGCAGCAGCGGAGAGCCTATTACCGGCAAAGGCGTTGCATCCGGTCCGCTTTCTTTTGACAGAGGTTGGGACAAAATGGCTGGCGCAATTAAATCTGGCGGCAAAACAAGGCGTGCTGCAAGAATGGTTGTAATGTATTCAGACCATCCTGACGTATTTGAATTTATCAACACAAAGTTTAAGCAAGAAGAAATCGCAAAAGTAATTTTACAAGAGCACAATGTGCAATATGGATTGCGTAAACTTGCGGAACAAAAGTTAAAAGAAGGCAGCCCTGAAGAGCAAATTGCTGCCAGAATGATACTCACAATTCCATTTGTGGTAGATAAAGGCTTTAACCCCGGTATGGACGAATTGCTCTATGGGCAGACGCTTTCAAACCAGAATGCAAATCACACAGTTTCAATGAAATCGGGCTTCTGGGTTGCATATAAAAAGGGAGAAAAATACGCAACACGCTGGGTAAAAGACCCATCTCACATTGTTCGTGAGTTTGAGCCTTCTGAAATGCTTGAACTTATGGCAGATGCAATCTGGAACAATGCAGAACCGGGGCTTCACAATAACGACATTATCAATTTTTGGAGTACATTCTCTGACGAAGTTCAGCTAGAAACTTCAAATCCTTGCTCTGAATACTTAGGGCCGGTATTCAGCTCTTGTAATTTGAGCTCATTTAACGTTTTGCGCTTTTATAACAATGGCGTTTTTGAAACAGATAAATTTATCCACGCTTCAGAGCTTGCTATGATGTGCGCAGATATGAATATCACAAACGGGGGCTTCCCGATTGAAGATATTGCACGCACAACAGTTGAGTATCGCACAACAGGCATAGGTTTGGCAAATATTGGCGGGCTTTTGATGTCGCTTGGTTTCCCTTACGATTCAGCAGAGGGCCGTGTGATTGCGGCTTCTTTGGCTTCGCTTTTAAGTTCTAGTTGCTATACATTCAGCTCTCAGATGGGGCAGGCTTTAGGCAACTTTACAAAGTACGAAAAAATTAAAGGCAGCATGAAGCGAGTGCTTAATATGCACACGCTGATGAATGAAGAACTAAAGTCTGTTGTTGGCGAAAAACCAAGCACCAGAGCTGCGGGCGACCTTCCTAAGATGGAATCTTTCAGCGCTCAAGACGCAGTAAGGGGCTTCAAACTTTCTATAGGCGAAAACCTTGTAGACATTGGCAGAGAGTGGAAAGACGTCATAAACAAAGCTGCCGATCTTTGGCAGAATGTGCGCAGCGCAAAAACTTTTAGAAACAGCTTTGTAACCTGCATTGCGCCAACAGGCACTATCAGTGCGCCTCTTGGCATTTATGAAGAAGGCACAACATCTGCAGAGCCGGAATATTCTCTTGTAAAACACAAGCAGCTTAGCGGCGGCGGCAGTATGACACTTATCAATGGGCTTGTGCCTATGGGCTTGGCTCGCTTGGGTTATACTTTCGACCAAATTGTTAAGATTATTGCAGAAGTTTCGGGCCTTGCAGGCTTAGAAAATTTCTTGCAGTCAAGAAAAGTTAAAGAGCGCATAAGCATACTAAGAAGCCTAAGCGAAGGCGGCGCAGTTTGTATGGAAATTGCTTCTCGCACTTCTACTTTTAAGGATGATTCTGAGTATCAGGCATACTATGCTTCTTTGCATTCATCGGCAGAAAAGGGTAAGCTTGCGCCTTCTAACTTCCAGCTTTATTTTGGCTGCGGGCATATGGAAGGCATCTCTTGGATTTCCGAAAAAACGCTCAAAGTATTTGACTGCGCAAATAAGCCTTATGGCGCAGACAGATGCATAGGCACAGAAGGTCACTTAAGAATGCTTGGCGCACTTCAGCCATTTATTTCTGGGGCGTCTTCTAAGACTATCAATATGCCTTCAACAGCTACAAAGTCTGACATAGTAAACAGCATGATAGACAGTCATGAACTTGGCATTAAGTGCATTGCAATTTACAGAGACGGCTCTAAAGCAAATGCAGTTTACAGCACAAGGTTAGATTCCAGCGAAGTTCAAGAAGCTTGGGCAAATGCTCTTGAAACAGCCACTCAAATTCGATTGAACGAGCACGCAAACCCTGTTCGCAAGCGCTTAAGTTTCCGCAGATGGGGGCAGACAATAAAGTTTTCTATTGGCGACAGCATAAACGGCTATATGACAGTTGGCATTTCCGAAGACGGACGCTGCGGCGAAATTTTTGGACGCATAGGCCAGGGCGGTTCATTTATACATGGTATGTTTGACGCATTCTGTAAGGCCTTCTCTATCGCACTGCAATACGGAGTTCCTTTCGACGAATTTATTTCCTCATTCCGCTATATGTCATTCGACCCATCAGGTTGGGTAAAAGTTGGCGAATATGATGATGAATTTAAGCCGGAAATTCGCAATTGTAAGAGCATAGTAGACCTTTTGATGCAGCTTTTGGATTGGATGTTCCCATCTGAAAACGGACGCCGTTTGCGCCTCTTAGACCAAACTTACATCAACTCTTTGTTCTCTAGCGGAGATCAGGTTTTGAGGGTAAATCAGCTTGAATCACATCCTTTGCAAACAGAGCTTACTTTTGTTTCACAGAAGACAGAAAAGAAGTCTGATAATGCAATGGCAGCAGCAGCAACTTGCCCTAAGTGCCACTCTTATGCTTATGTATTTGATGGCAAATGCCGTTCTTGCCGCGATTGTGGGTATAAAGACGGCGGCTGCGGCGCCTAGTTTAGGAGTGTGAAATGGGGCGTGATGCTCCGTTTCAATAAAAAATCCCAACTAGTCATGTAGGTTTACTACACTTCTAGCTGGGATTTTTTTTGAATACTCGCCTGACACCCCATTTGACACTCCTAAAGAACAAGCTGAAATACCTAAAAATTTTCTAGCGCCTCGCCTAAGCCACAAATTGATACATTTAAATACGAAGTTACTTAAAACTTTGTTACTGCAAAAAATTTGTGAAAGTCATGATCATCACGCAAAAGCGTGATGAGTAGCTTTGCGAAGCAAAGAGCTGAACGTAGTGAATGCCGAGATATTTGCTAAAGCAAATACGAGTACAATCCTCATACACTTCTTCCACAGATTTTTTTTGTGCCTAGTGCGACGCACAATTTGACACGCCTGACATAAATGTGTGAACACGCAAATTTACGCAGTAAAGCTTGCGGGTAGAACAAATTGCTACGGCACGTTCTTCTTGTAAAAATATTCTTAAGTCTTTTATTCTGAAAAGATTATAAACAAAAAAACGCATCCCGGAGGGATGCGTTTTTGAAAATTAACAGTTTAAACTACTTTAAACGCTTTTTTGCTTCTGCAACGTTTGAAAATTCACGAGCCATTGTGGCTAATGTATTTGCAATGAAGTTTGAACGATTCCTATTGTCCATTTCAGCCATTTTGTCGATTTGGTCTACTAGTGGCTTTGGGAGACTGATAGAAATCTGAGTCATTCCAGATTCTTTGCTAACGCCTTGAAGTGATTTAGGTGTTCTTCCCATTTTATTTATTTCCCATTTTGATTTTTTTCAATTTATTTGAAGGTAGATAAAATATCTGTCTCCAAAAATCTTAAATATAAGATACAAGTCAATGCTTTTTTATATTTATTTTACAATATCGTATATTTTTATCTATTTTTAATATAAAAAAAGCGATTTTTAAGAGTTTTTTTAAAAATCGCTTTTGTAAGTCATTCCTTATTTGATACTTAAATCGACCCAAGCCCCGTCTTTTTCGGCGGAATCAACAGTCGCATCAATGAATGCCATACCCATTCTGCCGTCATAGACATTTGCGTATGTAGAGCCATCATTTTTAAATGGCTTGCCTTCCCAGTAAGCACGTACATCTGCCTCAAAGAAACGATGTAAGCGAGCATAAGCGTCGTGAAAACCCTCAAAGTGTCCGCTAGGAATTTTAATATCCTTCGTCAAAGACTCAGGCAAATCTTTCAAGAAGCCATCATTTGCAGTAATAGCACCACGCCAGTATCTGCGATCAGGCTGACCTTGCAGCTGTATTGTAATTGCTTCTGAATCTTCCTGCTTCCAGATTAAAGAACCCTTTGTGCCAACAATTTCAATAGAAAAGTCGTTCTTATGACCATGGCTAATTTGAGAAGCTCTTACCATTGCCTTGCCGCCATTTGAAAGCTTGCAATAAGCTGTAAAGTGGTCGTCCAAAGCGTTTCCTGGGATGAATTTTTCTAAATGAGCGCTGGCGCTTGTTACATTTAAGCCTGTAAGGAAGCGCAACTGCATAAGTGCATGAGTAGCAATATCTCCGCCGCAGCCGCTCTTGCCTGCAATTTTAGGATTTGTGCGCCACATAGGCATGCTGCTTGCGCCGCCTTCTAGCAAATTGCCAAGCCAGCCTTGTATATAAGAAGAATCTGCCCAAAGAATTTTTCCTAGCAAACCGCTTTGAATTATATGGCGGCTAAACTGTGATGTCCAATGACCCAAATATGTATGAGCAACTGCAAAAGGAACTTTATTTTTTTCTACTGCGGCAACAAGCTTATCTGCTTCTTCTAAGCTCATGCAAAGTGGCTTTTCGCACATAACAGGAATGCCTGCTTCAACAGCCTTAATTGCAGGGTCAAAGTGAACAAAGTTAGGCGTTACAATTAAAACGTAGTCTAGACGCTCTTCTTTAGGAAGATCTTTTTGTTCTGCAATCATCTTATCGTAAGACTCATAGCCTTTGATAGGGTAAGGCCAATTTGCGGCTTCTTCCATTGCAACTTTAGCGTCAGGATGAAGTGCTGCCGACACAACTCTTCTTGTGCCGTCCATGTGGATAGCTTTTTGATGTGGCTGTGCAATAAATGCGCCGCCGCCGCCGCCGATCATACCTATTTTAAGTACTTTATTTGACATTTTAATTTTTGCCTTTCTTGCTTATTTGTTAAATATTACTGTTCTAGAAAAACTGTGTCTAATAAAATCTATTTTTTTTACTGCTTTCAAGAAAAAAGTTTATCTTAAAAAATATGCTCTATCTTAAAATATAAAGAGCTTTATTTTGACAAAGATTAAAAAAACTGCACGCTAAGCAGACAATGAAGAATTTAAAAATACCAGTATCTGCCGAAT
>JAVBSE010000160.1:0-4994 GCA_031547315.1 Opitutales bacterium | reverse complement strand
TAATGCGTTTTTCTAGATTTCTCTTGTTATGATGAAGAGTTCGTAGTGTTCAGTAATGGATATGAAAAAGCAAAACGTATGATTCTTCAAAAACCAGAAACAGCACTCTTTGCAGTTACTGCAAATGCTGACAGTGTAAGGGCAAAAGCTATCTCTTTACCTGCTAGTTTCAGTGGCAATATAGTTACTAAGCCAGAAAATATTAAAGGCGAAATCTTAGAAATTTGCGAAAATATAAGAAAGATTACAGCAGAAATTTCTAAAACAAATTCACTTCTTTCAAACATAGTTGCAAGTGCAAATTCTGCGATAGATGGTGTGAAATCTTGCGAGGATAGTATGAGTTCTTCTTTGAGCAATTTTAGCAGTTCATACGAACAGTCGCAGTCTACTTATTCAAAAATTTTAATTTTTAAAAGCACACTAAATGTGAATGTAATGCAGTCTAAAGTTTCTTATGATGAGTATAAGAAACTTTCTGACAGCGCAGCAAGTGCAGTAAAATCTGCATTAGAAAAAGCTGCAAAGGCTGAAGAAAATTTAAAGGCCGCAAAAGAAGCTTTAAAATAATTTATTAGGAAAACGTTTAAGTGAAAACAAAGGCAGATTCTTTAAGAGTCTGCCTTTTAATTTTTGAACATTGTTCATATTTGAATCAATTTCTTTATTTGTAATTGCCAATTTTTTTTATCTGTTTAAACACTTAGTTTTCCTATACTACTAAATATATTCTGGGAGATAAATGATGAAGAATTTTAAAAAGATAATATTATTTTGGGGCGTGTTTGCGATAGCACTGCAAAGTGTGCATGCTCAAAAAAAACTAAATCAGGCAGACATTATAGTTTATGGCGGAACATCTGCAGGTGTTGCTGCTGCAGTGCAGTCGGTACGTGAGGGCAAAAGCGTAATACTGCTTGCCCCAGAAATGCACTTGGGGGCAATGTCTAGCGCAGGCTTAGGGTTTACAGACTCTGGCAAAACTGCAACTATTGGCGGCGTCAGCAAAGAATTTTATCATCGCATTTGGAAAGAATATCAAAAACCGGAAAGCTGGAAGTTTGGCAGAAGCAGAGAAAAATTCAAAGGCGGCGGGCAGGGCACAAAAGCAATTGATGATGAAAAGCAGCTTATGTGGGTTTTTGAGCCCTCTGTTGCAGAGCGTGTTTTTGATGAGTGGGTGGCAGAGCTAAAAATTACAGTAGTTAAAAATGCCTGGCTTGACAGAGAAAAAGGCGTAGTCAAAAAAGATGGCAAAATTGTTTCTATTAAAACCTTAGACGGCAAAATCTACCAAGGGAAAGTCTTTATTGACGCCACTTTTGAGGGCGATCTTTTAGCTGCAGCAGGCTGTTCTTACCACGTAGGGCGTGAAGCAAATTCTGTTTATAATGAAAAGTGGAATGGAATTCAGGTAGGTATTTTGCACCACGGACATAATTTTAAAAAACCTGTCGATCCTTACGTAATTGAAGGAGACTCAAAGAGCGGACTGCTCAAACATATTTCTGCCGAAGACCCGGGCAAAAGGGGCGATGGCGATAAAAAGGTGCAGGCCTATTGTTTTAGAATGTGCCTAACAGACATTGCTCAAAATAAAATTCCGTTCCCAAAACCTGCTAACTATAATGCAGATGATTATATTTTATGGCTGCGCTACTATGACGCAGAAGGCAGAAAGGATATGCTAAAAAATGACTGGCTCTTAAATGGCAAGACAGACACAAATAATCAGGGCGCATTCAGTACAGACTTTATTGGCGGAAATTACGATTACCCGGAAGCTTCTTATGAAAAACGCAAAGAGATAATTGAAGCGCACAAAAATTATCAGTTGGGCTTTTTGTATTTTCTTACAAATGATGAACGTGTGCCAGAGGAGATTCGTAAAAACGTTTCTAGATTTGGCCTTGCAAAAGATGAATTTACAGACACAGAAAATATGCCGTTTAATCTCTATATACGTGAAGCACGCAGGCTAATTGGCGAATACGTAATGACAGAAAACGACTGCATAGGAAAATTAAAAACGCCAAAATCAGTAGGCATGGGCTCTTACACGCTAGACAGTCACAATGTGCAGCGCTACGTCAAACCTGATGGCAAAGTTCAAAACGAAGGCGACATAGGCGTGCATTGCCCGCCATATAAAATTTCTTATGGCAGCATAGTTCCCCAAAGGGCAGAGTGCACAAATTTGCTTGTAACAAATGCTTGTTCTGCAAGCCACATAGCCTATGGTTCAATAAGAATGGAACCTGTGTTTATGATACTGGGGCACTCTGCGGCAACTGCTGCTGCAATTGCGATAGATGAAAAACAGGCAGTTCAAGATGTGAATTACGAAAAACTTTCTCAGAAGCTTTTAAGGGATGGGCAGGTTTTGGAATTGTCTGCAGCAAAATAAATTCTCAAAAGAATTTTCAAAAAAAGCTCCTGCAAATTTATTGCAGGAGCTTCGTAGTTTATATGAATCTTATTTTATCTTATCGTTTGGAAATTTTAGATTGTGAAGGTTTCGCCGGCTTTTACTTCGCCTGAAATGATTGCCCTTGCAAGAGGGTTTTCTATTTCTTTGTCGATTAGTCTGCGTAGCGGACGTGCGCCATAGAGAGGGTCGTAAGCCTGTGTGCAAAGCATTTCAAGCGTTGCTTTGCTAGGCTTTACTTTTATTTGCTGACGCTCTAAGCGCTTATTTAAAAGCGAGATTTGAAGTTTTACAATTTCTCCGATTTGCTCTGCAGTTAGGGCTTTAAAGAAAATGATGTCATCAATTCTGTTTAAAAATTCGGGCTTAAAATATCTGCGTAAGTCAGAGCTTACAGCCTCGTTTGTCTCTCTGCTAAGAGAGCCGTCTTTTTGCTTTTTGCCTTCAAGTATGTGGCGTGAGCCAACGTTTGAAGTCATAATAATCACAGTATTTTTGAAGTCTACTTTGCGGCCTTGAGAGTCTGTTAAAACGCCATCGTCCATCACTTGCAAAAGCGTATTTAGAACTTCTGGGTCTGCCTTTTCAATTTCGTCAAAAAGCACAACGCTGTAAGGCCTGCGGCGCACTGCTTCTGTGAGCTGCCCGCCTTGTTCGTAACCAACATAGCCAGGAGGCGCACCAATTAAGCGTGCAACAGAATGCTTTTCCATGTACTCAGACATATCTATGCGTACAATATTTTCTTCGTTGTCAAAAAGAGTTTCTGCGAGCGCTTTTGCAAGTTCTGTTTTGCCCACGCCTGTGGGTCCTAAAAACATAAACACACCAGTAGGGCGCTTAGGGTCTTTAATGCCAGCACGTGAGCGTATAATGGCATTTGCAACGCTTTCAATAGCTTCGTCTTGACCAATTACACGCTTGTGCAAATGTTCGGGCAAGTGCAAGATTTTTTCACGTTCGCTTTCAACAAGTTTTTTGACAGGAATGCCGGTCCACTCTGAAACTACGTCGGCAATTTCTTCTGCGCCTACGTTTTCTTTTACAAGCTTTTCTTCAGATTTATTTTTGCTTTCAGCTTTTTTAATTTCTGCTTCAAGCCTTGGAATTTCTGAATATTTAATTTCTGCGGCAAGAGCCAGATTGTAATCACGCTCTGCTTTTTCCATTTTGATTTTAGCTTGCTCAAGCTGCTCTCTTAGCTTGCCTGAAAGATTTGCGTTTGCTTTTTCTTCTGTCCAGCGTGCTTTTACTGCGTCTGATTTTTCACGCAAGTCTGCGATAGTTTTTTTGACTTCTTCAAGTCTTGCGTTGTCGTGCTTTTCTTTTACGAGAGCTGCTTCTTCTATTTCAAGTTGCATTAACTTTCTTAGCATGTCGTCAAGCTCGCTTGGCATAGAATTCATTTGAGTTTTAATTCTTGAAAAGGCTTCGTCAACTAAGTCGATAGCCTTATCGGGAAGCTGTCTGCCGCTGATATAGCGATCTGAAAGCACAGCAGCTTCAACAAGCGCCTTGTCTTGAATTTGCACGCCATGATAATTTTCTAAGCGCTCTTTGATGCCACGCAAAATAGAGATGGCAACTTCCACGCTTGGCTCGTCCACAAATACGCTTTGGAAGCGGCGTTCAAGGGCAGCGTCTTTTTCTATAAATTGCCTGTACTCATCAAGCGTTGTTGCGCCCACGCAGCGCAGTTCGCCACGTGCAAGCATAGGCTTAAGCATATTAGAAGCGTCTATAGAGCCCTCTGCCTTGCCTGCGCCAACAATGGTATGAAGCTCGTCTATAAAAAGTATAATCTGACCTTCAGACTCTTTGACTTTTTTAAGCACAGCCTTTAAGCGTTCTTCAAATTCGCCCCTGTATTTTGCACCTGCAACCAGCGAACTCATATCGAGCGCAAAAATTGTTTTGCCTTGCAGATTTTCAGGCACGTCGTTTCTTATTATGCGCTGTGCAAGACCTTCTGCAATTGCGGTTTTGCCCACGCCGGGTTCTCCAATCAAAACAGGGTTATTTTTTGTCTTTCTTGAAAGTATGCGTATTGTGCGTCTGATTTCATCATCACGCCCAATAACAGGGTCTAGCTTGCCATCTTTTGCAAGGGCAGTTAGGTCTGCGCCATATTTTTCTAAAACTTCATAATTGCTCTCAGGAGACTTTGAATCTACACGATTGCCGCCTCTGATTTCTGCAATTTGCTTTTTAGCATCAGCCAAGCTTAGCTTGTTAGCCTTAAGCAAATTTGCCAG
Source organism: Opitutales bacterium (assembly GCA_031547315.1). Classification (GTDB taxonomy): domain Bacteria; phylum Verrucomicrobiota; class Verrucomicrobiia; order Opitutales; family Intestinicryptomonadaceae; genus Intestinicryptomonas. The sequence continues at coordinate 311 of JAVBSE010000160.1, read as the reverse complement.
TTCAGATGGCTCTGGTTTTTCGAGAATTGCCAAGTAAAGATGCTCTGTGGAAACGTAGTCATCTTTCATGTCTTCTGCGTACTTTTGCGCCCTTGCTATTGCAGAGCTAAAAGCTGCTGAAGGATAAACGTTTGGGCTTGCACCCTTAACGCTTGGAAGCGCTTCAATTAGGCGCTCTAAGCCAAGCGTTAAGGACGACTTTAGTCCGTATGTTTTATCTAAAATAGCAGGCACTATGCCATCCTTTTGAGAGACAAGCGCTGCCAATAGGTGAATAGTATTAAGTTCGCTGTTGCTTTTAAGAACAGCTA
>JAVBSE010000005.1:0-2979 GCA_031547315.1 Opitutales bacterium | reverse complement strand
AAGAAATGTTTTTCTTGTGCAAGATAATCTCTTGTTTTAATTTATTACTCACAAAAACAGAATATCTATCGATCTCTTTATCTCTGTTCAGATTTTTCAGGTGCACCGCAATAGACTTAAAAATAAAAGAATATCATATTCATCTTTTTTAGACTATCTATTTACATCTGTAGTTAATTATTATCTGTGGCTGATAAAAAACTAATCTCTAAACCTAATTATTTTTTTATGTCTGATAGGGGAGTGGATTTTTCGCCAATGTAGAAGACGAGAAGTTCTACGTCGTCTTCGCCGATATTTTCTCCATAGTGCCAAGTTTCTATACATTCTGCGATAGTGTCGCCGGCTTTTAGTGTGATAGTTTTTCCGTCTGTTGTTTTTACTAAAAGGGTGCCTTTAACAACGTAGGCCACGTTTATCATTTGATGTTTGTGAATAGGCAGCGATTTTTTTGGCGCTATTTTTATTTTAACAAGAGTAGTTTCCGGGTTTGCTATATTTTGCGCAGGAATTTTTGCTCCATTCCAAGATGAGTCTGTTTTAAGCAGAACTTTGCTTTCTATGCCATTTGCTTCAAAGGCGTTTAGGCTGCTTAAGAAAAATGAGTATAAGAAAATTAGTATCAGAAATTTTTTCATAATTTTTATATTTTGGGTAAATTTTTTCTTCTTCTTGTTGATGGTTTCTTGAAGGAGTTTGCGTCTATATTTAAATTCTTAATTTTATAATTCATAATACGCTGAGAAAGGCTCAGGTGGCGGGCTGCAGCGCTTGCGTTGCCTTTATGAATTTTGAGCGCTTCACAAATTAGTTCACGTTCGTAAGAGCGCACATTTTCTATAAAATCTATTTCAGAATCTGGATGCAATTTTGCAGTGTTTGTGGAAAGGCTGGTTTGCAAAGACGGCGGCAGATTATAGCTGTATATGACTGCATCTGTTGTAAGAAGCCCTGCGCTTTCTATGCAATTTTCAAGCTCTCTTACATTTGCCGGCCAAAAGTAAGACATAAACATATTTAGAGCAGGGCGAGAAATTCTCTTAATCTTTTTTTTGTGTTTAAGATTAAAATTTGCAATAAAATGTTCTGCAAGCAAAGTAATGTCGCTGCGTCTGTAACGCAGTGGCGGAAGCGTTATTGAAAGGGTGTTTAGTCTGCCTAAAAGTTCTGCGTTAAATTTTTTTTGCACTACAAGTTCTTCTAAATTTTGAGAGCTTATTGCAATAATTCTTACATCAGATTTAATTTGTTTTGAGGAACCCAGTTTATAAAAAGACCTGTCTTGCATGAAGCGCAAAAGCTTTAGCTGAGCGTCTTCGCTTAGATTTTCAATTTTGTCTATAAAGACTGTTCCGCCGTTAGAGGCTTCAAGTATGCCTACTTTTGTGGGGCTGTCGGAATCTAAGGCGCCTTTTTTTGCGCCAAAGAGTTCTGTATTTAGAGCCACATCTGAAAGCGCAAGGCAGTTGAGCGTATTGAAGGGTTTGTCTTTGCGCTTACTTTTTTCTAAGATTGCGTTGGCAATAAGTTTTTTGCCTGTTCCGGGTTCGCCTCTGACAAGTATTGGGGCGTCGCTTTCGGCAAATCTGGAAATTTTGCTAATCACTTGACGCATGTCATTGCACTTGCCAATAATTCCGCCGGACACATTTTTTTCTGAAAGTTCTATGCGCAATATTTTATTTTCTTCCAAAAGGCGCTCACGCTCTTTCTTTTGCAAAAAAAGTATGGACATTGCGTCTGCCATAATGTTTGCGACAGTTTCTAAAAGGCTTAGGTCTTTGCGTAGATTGCTGTCTGGGCTGGTTTTTTTATCTATAGAAAGTGTGCCGATTACAGATTCTTGGTAGATGATAGGCACGCACAAAAATGCGATATTTTTTTCTGCAGCTCTGGTGCGTGTTCTGTTTAAAAATTCCAGCGATTCAGAAATATCGGGAATTATTCTGGCCTTGGCGTGCGCTGCAACAGTGCCTGTTACGCCTTCTCCAATTCTGTAAACGCCACGCAAAATTTCTTCTTTGCTAAGGCCATGTGAGGCCTCAATAACAAGCAAGTCTCCCTGACGCAGCGTCACAGTGCCACGCAGCAAATCCATTTCTTTTTCTAAAATTGCAAGTATGTCTGCAAGCAATTGCGAGACATTATTGCGATGAACAAGAGCTCTGCTTATTTGATGCAAGACTGAAATTTCAGGAGCGATATTATCTACTCTTTTATTGATTTCAGTTTTTGCGATAAATTTTTCCATTACGAAGAACGCAAGGCAAATTTGATAATTGCTTCTGTACTTGCGCTTTCACCCAATTTTGAGAGCGCATTTCTTGAAGCCTTGTCTGCATCTGCAAGTTTAAAGCCAAGTGCTGTAAGGGCTGCAACTGCGTCTGAAATTGTGTTTGAAATGGGCGCAGAAGAATTTTCAAGTGCAATATTATTTGCAATGCCCGCAAATGCGCCTCTTAACTCTACAACCAATCTTTCAGCAGTTTTTTTGCCAATGCCGGGGCACTTGGAAAGTGTTGCAATATCGCCGCTTTCAATTGCACCGCGCAAAGTTTCAACAGACATTCTGCTCATTGCATTAAGTGCGGTTTTAGGACCTATGCCAGAAACTTTTTCTACTAAAAGTTTGAAAAATTCTTTGTCGGAATTGCTTGCAAATCCAAAAAGCAGCTGGGCATCTTCACGATAAACTGCGTAGATATTTAAAAAAACTTCTGCGCCTGCATTAGGCATGCGCTCCGCAGTTGTAATAGGAATATGCACCTCATAGTAAATTCCATTTACGTCTATTACTGCCGAAAGCGGGGTGGAACTAACAAGCTTGCCTTTAATGCCTACTATCATTTTGCAAAGTTATTTGATGCCTAAAACATCGTCCATTCCAAAGAGGCCCGCAGATTTGCCTTCCAGCCATTTTGCTGCCCTAAGTGCGCCTGCTGCAAAAATTTTTCTGTCTGCAGCTTTGTGTGTAAGCTC
>JAVBSE010000034.1:0-5569 GCA_031547315.1 Opitutales bacterium | reverse complement strand
GAAAACGCAATCACAGAAATTTCTCAGCTAGATCAAAGCCCTGCAAAAACTTTTAAAGACGAAAGTCCTCAAGAAATTTTTGCAGACCTAATCTTTAAAAAAGAAAATGACACTTGGACTGCAAAGCTCACAAACGAGTACGTTCCTCAGCTAAGAATCAACAACGTGTACAGAGAAATGATAGCCAAAGGCACGCTTTCTAAAACAGACGCAGCATACATAAAAGAAAAAATGCACGATGGCAAATTTGTGATTTCTGCAATAGAACAGCGCCAAAACACTATACTTAAAATTGGCAAAATCATATTAGAAAAACAGGCCGACTTTTTTGAAAAAGGCAAAGCCTACCTGCATCCTCTAACAATGCTGGAACTTGCACAAATTTTAGAAGTTAACCCAACAACAATCAGCAGAGCTGTTGCAAATAAATATGTGCAAATTGGCTACAACCTGCTTCCGCTAAAATATTTTTTTAGCACAGGTTACGACTTTAATGAAAGCGAAAAATCTATTTCTTCCAAAAGCGTAAAAGAAGAAATTCAAGTGCTCATAGACGCAGAAGACCCTGCAAAACCTTTGTCCGACACAGAAATTGCAGAAAGCCTAAAGCTTAAAAAAATAGACATTGCAAGGCGCACTGTTGCAAAATACAGAGAGGAATTGAAAATTCCGGCAAAGTCTCTGCGCAAAAGATTTTAGCACAAAGCTAAACAAGCTCTGCAAAAGTAGTATTAACTTTGTAGAAAGATTCTATTGCTTCTGCAGAAATATCTAAAAATGCCTTGTTTATTTTAAGAATATCTTTTTCAAAAAACGTTGCAACACAAGAGCCTCCAAACTTGAAAAAGCCTTTGCATTCGCCTCTTTTTACAGTGTCGCCAACTTTTTTAAGCTGAATTATGCTGCCAACATTTGTTGCGCCAACTTCTACCATTAGGCAATGTTTGCCCGAGTCCAACTCTATTAAGGTCAGCATTCTTTTATTTTCAAAAAAGTATTCTAACCTGCGTGAAAGTGCTATGGGGCTAACTGAAAACAAAGCGCCGTCAATTTCTGTTTGTTTTACAATTTTGCCAGAAACAGGAAAGTGAAATCTGTGATAATCTGTTGGGCAAAGCCTTGAAATAATGCAAGAACCGCCCTTAAATCTTTGCACGAATTCTTCTGCATCCAAAAACTTGCGCAAAGAAAATTTTTGCCCCTTTGCGTAAATGCTTGTTGCCTCAGAAATATTTTCAAAAGCCAAGTGCCTGCCGTCTGCGGCAGTGGAGACATCATTTATATTTTCGCTAAGCGGACGTGCCGTGTGTTTGAGCTCTCTTGTGAAAAAGTCGTTAAAACATTTGTAGCTTGCGGGGGGGGCAAGCATTTCGCGCGTGTCTATGCTGTAATTTACAATAAATTTTAAAGCTGCATTCTTGCTGATTTTAGAGTCTGCCCAAATGCCAAAAATTTTAGAGAAAAACTTGCGTTTCACAAGGGCATGAAGAATAAACTTGCCCACAATATTTGTGTATAAAAATTGTAAAAAACCTTCCGAGCAAACTTGCTCTGTTTCAATTTGCTTAGTGTATGTATTGTAATATTTTACTGCCATTTTAGTCTGTCTTTTAAAGCTGTTCTGCGTTCAGAGGCGCTTGCGTTTTTAACTGCGCATTCAAATGCGTAAGGATCGCCAACTATAAAAACTTTGCGTCTTGCGCGGCTTATTGCAGTATAAATTAAATTTCTTTGCAACATCATAAAGTGCTGTTTTAGCAAAGGTATTATTACTATTGGAAATTCGCTGCCCTGAGATTTGTGTATACTTATTGCATAAGCCAGTTGCAAGTCGCTTGCGTCCGCCCTAGAAAATTCTATTTCACGCCCATCAAAATTTGCAATAAGGCTGCCATTTTCAGGTTTAATTTTTTTGACTATGGCCATATCGCCATTGAAAATATCTAGGTCGTAATTATTTCTTGTTTGCATTACTTTGTCGCCAAGCTTGAAGTAATTTGCCCCAGAGCCTATTGCTGTTTCAGACTTATTTAATTCTTTCTGAAATTCTGCATTAAAATTGCCAATTCCCGCCACACCCCTGTGCATAGGCGCCAAAACCTGCACGCCTGAAATGGGGTCTGCGCCATAGCACTGCGGCAAAAATTTCTTGGCTAATTTTAGACAATAATGCAAACACTCTTCAGGAGTTTCTGCATTTACAAAATGAACATCCGCCTCTGGATTTAATCTGTCAAAACTTGTAGGCGTAAGATTTTCTATCTGCTTTTTGCCCTGCAAAATATCGTGAGACGCCAAGACAATTTGACTGCGTTCACCTTGCCTAAAAATTCTGTTTAGCCTTGTTAAACTGCCAACTTCAGAAGCAATAATATCTTTCAAAACATTGCCTGCGCCAACGCTTGGCAGCTGATCAGTATCGCCCACAAGCACAAGCGAAGCCCTTTGAGGAATTGCGCTAAATATTGCTGCCGCAAGCCTAGTATCTAACATTGAAGCTTCGTCAACAACAACAAATTCTGCATCCAAAGGATTTCCTGCATTGTGGGTGAAAACGCCCCTTGCGCCATCAAAACCCAAAAGCCTGTGTATAGTTTTTGCTTCTTGCCTGGTAGATTCCGACATTCTTTGCGCCGCACGCCCTGTTGGCGCTGCAAGCACAAGCTTCACTTTTTTTGCACGCAAAATATCGCAAAGCGCACGCAATATTGTTGTTTTACCTGTGCCGGGGCCGCCTGTAATTATACTAAATTTATTTTTGAGCGCAGATAAAATTGCGTCGCTTTGTTCCGGCGCAAATTCAATTTTTGCCCTAGCCTTTGCCCACTCTAGGGCTGCGTCATATTTAATTGCAGGCAAAATTGAGTGCCCTAAAATTATTTTTTTAAGATGCTCTGCCAAGACCCTCTCATTATAATCCAAGCTTGCAGATTGCAGGTGGACTTCATTTACAAGTTTTAAGTCTTCAGATTTTAAAAGGGCGTTAATGCCCTCTCTGCAACGCTCTTTTGAAACTTCAAGCATTTGGGCGGCTTTGGCTTCAAGTTCTCCGGCAGGCACACAGGTGTCGCCATTGTCTTCGCAATCTTTTAGCGCAAAAATTATGCCTGTTTCCACACGCTGGGCAGACTCGTTTGCAATGCCGGAATTTAGTGCAATTTTATCTGCAGTTTTAAAGCCTATGCCATCTATTTCTCTGGCAGTTTTGTATGGCTGCTCACGCACAATTGTAGAGGCGTCGGCCCCATATTTTTTTACAATCTTAAGGCAGGTAGAAATACCCACGCCAAAACGCTGCAAGAAAATCAGAACATCACTTAAGCATTTGCGCTCCTCCCAAGAGGCTCTTATTTGCTTGTAGCGTTTGTCGCCAATGCCATCTACTGTGAGCAGCTTTGCAGAGTCTTTGTCTATTACATTTATAGTTTCTATGCCAAATTTTTTGACTATTCTTTTTGCGTATTCTTTGCCTATGCCTGCAATAAGCCCGGAGCCTAAAAATTTTTCTATGCCATAAACGCTTGAAGGCAGGCGGCTTTCAAAAGACTTAACTTTTATTTGCCCCCCATAAGTAGGATGTGAAATCCACTCTCCCTTTAAAAGCACAGTTTCTCCGCACTCTAAATTAGGCATAACGCCTTTGGCGGTTATATTATTTTTGCCGGAAAACTCTTTACCTGTGGGCTTTACTTGGGCAATGCAAAAGTGGGTTTCATCGTTAAAAAAAACTATGCGTTCAACGACTCCTTCCAACTCTATTGCATCACCAGTGTGCATTACTTAAGCCAAAATTCTAAAAAAGATTCTTTTGCCTGCCTGAATTACAAGAGGCTTTGCGGGCTTTTCAATTTGCATAAGCGCATCAGAAACTTTTTGAGAATCTATTTTAACTGCGCCCTGCTCTACAAGCCTTCTTGCCTCTGCCTTGCTTGCAAAAAGACCGCTTGCGCCCATAATGTTTGCAAGTGTTTCTGAATCTTTTTGCGAAAGTTTTTCCCACTCAAACTCTGGCATTTCGTTAGGGATTTCATGCTTAGAAAAAACTTTTTCAAAATTTTCAAGCTCTGCATCTGCAACAGCTTTTCCATTGAACATTTCTACAAGCTTGTGCGCCAAACGCTTTTTGCAAGCCATTGGATGCTCAGACTTAAGCGCTGCAATGTCTGACGGACTATACAAAAGCAAATAGCGATAGTAGATAAACATAGTCTCATCAGAGATAGACATAATTTTGCCAAACATATCTCTTGGGCTATCGTTAAACGCAATATAATTGTCGTAACTTTTAGACATTTTTTTTGCGCCGTCTAGGCCCACAAGCAAAGGCATAGTAATTACAGCCTGCCCTGCAATGCCGCTTTGACGCTGCATATCGCGCCCTACAAGATTGTTGAAAAGCTGGTCGTTGCCGCCAAGTTCCACATCTGAATTCAGTTCAATAGAATCGTGCCCTTGTATTAGGGGGTATAGAAATTCCACAATAGAAATAGGAGTTTTAGACGCTATGCGTTTTGCAAAATCGTCACGCTCTAACATTTGGGCAACTGTCATTTTGCGAGCCAAGTTTAGCATATCGCCCAAATTCATTTGCTTGTACCACTGGCCGTTGTAGCGAATTTCTGTTTTATTTGGGTCTAAAATTTTGAATGCCTGCTCTAAATAAGTTTTGGCATTTTCGTTTACTTCCTCGGGCGTAAGCACAGGGCGCAAGGCGCTTCTGCCGCTTGGATCGCCTATGCAGGCTGTGTAGTCGCCAATCAAAAGAACTGCAGTATGCCCCAAGTCTTGAAACTGCTTAAGCTTATTAAAAACAACCATGTGTCCAAATGTCAAATCAGGCCTTGTTGGGTCAACGCCAAGTTTTACACGCAAAGTTTTGCCCTTGTTTAGTTTTTCTATGAGGTCTTCTTTGCCTATAAAATTTTCTGAATTTTGTGCGAACAGTTCTATTTGTTTTGATACTTCCATTTTCTTAAATTCCTATCTCTTTATTTATCATTTCTAGTCTGTTTTTTTGCAAGCATCTTTTCGGCAAATTTCTGAACAAAAATTTAAACTTGTAAACTTTTGTTTTTCTGGCAGCATTTGCCCTAAAGGTTTTCAAATAATTTCTTTTGAAAATTCTTTTACTACTAAAAATCGACTTAACTTTACAAACGCATATTGGGGAATATGCCTTTGTGAAACTGAAAAATACATAAATATGGGAGGAAATATATGAAACTGAAAAAAATTTTCACATTTTTGGTCTGCGCTTGTGCGTTTTCTTATGTCCAAAGTGATGTGATTAAATCCGTTGCCGAAGACATTAAAGAGACACGTCTGCGCTTTAACAGCAAAAATTTTAATACCGGCGAATACGACAAAACTTCAAGCACATCAAACGACGGAAAGTCTCTTTTCTTAACAAATACGTCTAAACATCGCCTTTTGTTTAGGTCAAAAGAAGGCTTTTTTAAGCCAAATACAGATTACCGCCTAACATTCTCTTACAAACTAAACAATGCCGACGAAGATGCTGTATTACGCATAATTATGAGAGACCTTGACGAGCCTACTCATGTTACAG
>JAVBSE010000017.1:0-19052 GCA_031547315.1 Opitutales bacterium | reverse complement strand
CTGACACAGTCATTAAAGGATAAACCTTTACTCCTGTGCTGTTGTGAGCTGACTGCGCACACCACTTGCAATTTTCAGGACACTTGCCCGAACGTGCATTTATGATAGAGCAGGTTTCAAATTTTTTGCCTAAAAAGTGTTCTCTAACCTTGTTTGCGGCATTTAAAATGGCGTCAAGATTTTCTGTTTGAAGAAGATTAACTGCCTCTTCAAATTCTAGTTTGTAGCCTTTAATAATTTTTTCGCCCAAGTCCATAAGCGCTTAAGATACTTGTTTTTTCATTCTTTAAGCGCAAGTAAAAAAGCCTTTAAGTTTGGATATTCGTGCTTGAAATATATTTTTTATCTTTCAAAATTACGTCTTGTTTTTAGGTGATAAAATTTTTTTTGAAAACTTGCTTTCACTTAAAAATTTTCAAACGCACATATATGAAGATAGTAAAAAATTCGTGGCCAATACTGATAATATCTAACCAGTTCGACACCAGAAATGACGAGAGCTTCAGGCTTCGTGAACTAGCGCACGAATTAGAAACAGAGCATGAGTGTAAAATTATCCCCTGCCTGTCTTACGAAGATGCAATAGAGCTTCTTTTAAGCCGCACAGACTTTGGAACAGTTGTCATAGACTGGGACATCAACAGAACTAACCCCACAGCCAAACACAGACCTGCAGGCGTTTTGCGCATCATAAGAAAGCGTAACCCCAACATACCTGTTTTTCTTTTAACAGACTGGCTTGAAGCTTCAGATATTCCGCTTGAAGTTATGAACGACCTTACAGGTTGCCTTTGGAAAACATCTGACACTATTGAATTTTTGGCAGGGCGTATTGAGCGCCACCTGATAAAATATGTTAAGGCCTTGTACCCGCCATTTTTTGGCAAGCTTGTTGAGTATGCTGAAGAATATAAATATGCTTGGCATACCCCCGGGCACATGGGCGGCACAGGCTTTTTGCGCAGTCCTTCGGGGGTTGCCATGTACAAGTTTTTTGGCGAAAACGTTTTTAGGAGCGACTTGTCAATTTCTGCCCCTGAAATGGGTTCTTTGCTAGACCACAGCGGCGCAGTAGGCGATGCAGAAAAGAACTCTGCAAAAGTTTTTGGCGCAGACTACACTTGGTACGTTTTAAACGGAACTTCAAATGTTAATCAGATTATTTGGCGCAGTTTAATTTCTCCTGACGAGCTTGTTTTTGTGGACAGAAATTGCCACAAGTCTTTAAACTATTCTATGGTGATAACAGACTCTTACCCTGTTTATATGACTGCGCGCAGAAACAGGTGGGGCATTATGGGCCCGGTGCGTCTTTCAGAGCTTACAAACAAGGCAATTAGGGCAAAATTTAAAAAGAGCAAAATTGTTCCTGAAAAATTGAAAAATGCGCCTGTAAGAATTTCAAGCCTTACAAATTCTACTTACGATGGTATTTGCTATAATGTTTTAAAATTAAAAACAGAGCTGGAAAAAACAGTCGATAACATCCACTTTGACGAAGCTTGGTACGCCTACGCAAAATTCTATCCAATCTATAAAGACTACTTTGGGATGACGCAGGACGACAATCAGCAAGCGCCTGTTTTTGTAAGCCACTCTACACACAAGCTTTTGACAGCGTTTTCGCAGGCGTCTATGCTGCACGTTAAAAATGGCGGAATGTCTAAAATAGACCATGCCGAGTTTAATGAATCTTACATGATGCACGCCTCAACTTCGCCGCAGTATAATATGATTGCGTCTTTAGACGTTGCCACACGCATGATGCAAGACAGCGGCGAGAGTATGTGGAAAGACGTTATTGTTATGGCAGTGCAGCTCAGAAAAACTGTTGCAAAACTAGGGGCAGAACTAAAAGCAAAAAATCCTGACGACTGGTTTTTTGAAATGTGGCAGCCTAAAAAAGTAAAGGTCGATAAAGAAATTTTAAATTTTGAAAATGTGGCGTCAGAATATCTTGCAACAACGCAAAACGTCTGGGTGCTTTCAAATGAAGACTCTTGGCATGGTTTTGGCGAGATTGAAGAAAACTACGCAATGCTTGACCCCATCAAGCTAACATTCCTTAGCCCCGGCATTAACCCGGATGGCAGCCTTGCAAAAGACGGCATACCTGCGGCAGTTGTTACAAATTATCTTTTAGACGATGGTATAGTTTGTGAAAAGACAGACTACTATTCCTTCCTTCTTTTAAACTCTCTTGGCACAAACAAGGCAAAGCAAGAAACTCTGCTTTCTTCGCTACTTCACTTTAAACGTGCTTACGACGAAAATGCTGCGCTTGAAAATGTGCTTCCTGGGCTATTTGCAAAATACCCCAAACGCTATAAAAATGTTGGCTTAAAAGACCACTGTAAAGAAATCCACGCCTACATAAAAGAGCACAATCTTTTAGGGCTAATGCAGGCAGCGTTTGAAGTAATACCAGACCAAGCAATGAAGCCTTCTGAAGCTTACAGAAATGTTGTGCGCAAAAATGTAGAATTTGTGGAACTTAAAGATATGCTAAACCGCATACCTGCAGTGATGTTTGTGCCTTACCCTCCTGGAATTCCTGTAATTATGGGCGGCGAAATTTTAAATAAAAAAGCAAAGCCAATTCTAGACTATCTTATTGCCAGAGAGAATTTTGAAAATGAATTCCCAGGCTACGAGAGCGAAATTCATGGCATAGAAAAGTTTGAACGTCATGGGCATACTTACTTCAAAGCCATGTGCATTAAGAGCTAGTGTAGGCGTGTGAAATGGAGCATATAGCTCTGGGATCAAAAAGCCCTCCACAGGTCATGTAGGATTTCTACACTCCCTGCGAAGGGCTTTTTGCTGTCCTCGCTCTATACCCCATTTGACACGCCTAAGGTACTATTTACGAGCTTCCTTAAAAGAGGAAATTTTATTAGCTCTTGGATGAATTTCTTTTTACAAACAAGGGACAAATGCCATGGAAGCTGCATAATTAAATATGCATACAGCAAAGATTCCATATAGTTTAAAACGCTTTAAAACGTCATAATCTGCTTCTTGTTTTTCAAGTTTAAAAACTCTTACAATTAGAGTTAGTAGGCATTGAAATATTGTCCAAATAATTACAGAGCTAAAAAATATAGGAACAAGATAAGTTGCAGGTTCAGGAATTTCTAAATTTCCATAAGTGCTAATAATATTTCCACTAGTCGCAAAACAAATAATAAATAAGTAAACGCAAAAGACAATAATGTGTCCTATTATCAGACCACTTTTAAATGCAAGACTTTGCGTTGTTATTTCATTATTTTTCATAACTAAGAATTATAAGATTCCATGCAAATAATGTACATATAAAACATAAGTGCATTTACAATGCAGACTGCAAAAAAGGCATAGTATTGAATGCGTTTATTAGCCCTCTTATCGGGCAAATTGTCTTTGGGGCCTGTAATTATTTGTAAAGATAAGAATGCCATTATAATTCCAAAAATGAAAAAAGAGCATAGCAGTGCTAGTCCAAAGAGCCAAAGCATTTCAATAAGCCCATCATGGCTAGTTTGAAAACTCGAAATTACTTTGTTAAGAAAGAAAAAGAAATATACAAAAAGCACTAAGCCATGACCTTTTAAAAAACCTTTTGCCAAGGCCGAAATTGTATCTAATGCAGCATAGTTTGTATTGCAAAATTTACGAATAAAACGAAGTAAATGTCCTTTTGCAGAATCAATGATTGAATATGAACTATCATCTTTCATAGATCAAAGTTTAGAATTTTCAAAAAAAATTACAAGCTATTTAAAAGAGACTATTTCGCAAAGAAAAGCATTTCTTTGCGCCTTAATTAACACTTCATTTCACAAAACAGATAATCAAACGACCCCATAAAAATTATTCTATTTTTTATCTGCACCGCAATAGACTTTTATTGGTTTAAATGCATAAAATCATGAAAATAATTTGGGTTTAGACCAAATTGTTTTCATAATTTTATGATGAGAGAGTCGCTTGTTTTTATTTAAACTTGGGAAAGAAAAATAACGTAGTTTTTTCTTTCCCAAATTTAGCTTAAAACCAAGTGAAAAGTTTACGCAAACAGAATACTCCTTCAACTGTTACTGTCCCCGTCTGGATGCAAACTCAGTTTGCTTTGGGGTTTCAGGGGCGAAACCAGCCCCTGAGAAAAAATCCCTGCATAACAAAACCTAAGCGTTAAAATATTTTTTAGCTAATTCTGCGATTAGTTTTTTGGCGACATCTGTTGTGCTTGCGTGAGGGATTTCTAGTATGCTGCCATCTTTTGAGATTATGCTGATAGAGTTGAAGTCTGAAGCGAAGCCGGAGTTTGGGTTTGCTACAGAGTTTGCGCAGATTGCGTCTAGGTTTTTCTCTTTAAGTTTTTTTAGGGCGTATTCTTTTACGTTCTCAGTTTCTGCGGCAAAGCCTATGAGGATTTGTTTGTCTTTACTTTGCGAGAGAGTTTTTAAGATGTCGGGCGTGGGCTCAAACTCTACTGTCATAGAGAGTGCGTCTTTTTTTACTTTTTGGGTGTTTTTGATTTTTGGGCGCATATCGCTTACTGCGGCTGTCATAATAAGGATGTCGCAGGATGGAAATTCTTTTTGGCAGGCGCTAAGCATATCGTCTGCGCTTTGTACGTTTATGGGTTTGATATTTTTTTGCGCTGCAAGATTTGTTGGCCCTAATATTAGTGTGACATCCCAGCCAAGTGCGTTTGCTGCTTCTGCTATGGCCATGCCCATTTTGCCTGTGGAGGGGTTGCTTATAAAGCGAACAGGGTCGAAAAATTCTCTGGTGGGGCCTGCAGTTATTAGGCACTTAATCTTATTCATACTTGGCTATAAAATAGCATATTTTTAAAGAGGTCAAAAATCTTTTTCTTAAAAAATGAAAAAATTGCGTTGACAAGCTTACGTTCTCTTTGATGATTACTTGTTTTTTAATAATTACACAAGATGGCAAATAAGAATTCATCAAAGAAAGACATTCGTAAAACTGCAAAGCGCACTGCTCAGAACCGTACAGTTCGCAGTCGTATCAAGACATTGGCTAAGGCTAGTGCAAAGGCAGAAAGCGTAGAAGACATCAAAACTGCAGGCGCTGCATTGGCATCTGCTGTTGATAAGGCAGTTAAAAACAACATTGTGCACCCTAACAAGGCTGCTCGTGTTAAGAGCAAGATTGCTAAAGCTGCAAACGCTAAAGCTGCTAAATAGTTTTTAGATACTTTTTAGTTGCGCCACATCTGGACAAGTTGTGGCGTTTTTTTGTTTAAGGCAAACACTCAAATGGCAGACATTTTAAAAATAGGTTTCCCTGAGGGGCTTTTGGCAGAGCGCCCTGTACGTTTAGATGTGCCTTTTTGCAAAGAGGGTGCATTTATTGCCATAGAAAAACCTGCCGGAATGTTCTTAGAGGCCGACGGCATTGCAGAAAATCCGCAGACTATTGTGGGCGCAATACGTGCTCAAAAAGGCAAGGCAGAGTTTGAAAGGCTGGGCTTAGAAGCCCCTTATGCTGTTTATCCTCTAGAGCCGGAAATTTCTGGACTATGCCTGCTTGCTTCAAATAAAGACGCTGCTGCAGAATTAAGAAACTCTTTGGGCTCAGGCAATTTTGAGTTTGAGTACACCATACTTTCAGAGCGTCCGCTTGCCCCTGTTTACGAGCGTATAGACCTTCCTGTTCTTAAGCATGAAGAAAAACCAAGGGCAATAGTCTCTCACAGATTTGGCAAAAAATGCTATACAGATTTTACCCTCTCTGAAGACTTGGGTGACTTTCAAATCTGGAAAGCTAAAACAAAATTTTTTAGATGGCATCAGCTGCGCCTACACGCTGCCGAAGCAGGCATACGCCCAATTGGCGAAGACACTTACGTAAGAGTCAAAAAAGTTCTCTTTTCCAAATTCAAAAAGGGAGAGCTAAAAAATAAAGAAGACGCACAAGTTTATAGCGAGCTATGCATACACTTAAGTAATATTCGCTTCAAATATATGGGTGAAACTTTTGAGATTTCTTCAGCCTTGCCACAGAAATTTGAAGTCCTTCTCAAAAAAATCAGAGCAAAATACTCTGTTTAATTTTTGAGGAAATTGAGTGAAAAAGTAAAAGTGGAGTAGGAGCGAATTTTCGCTCCTTTTTTTGTAAGATTGTTTTTAGTTTTCTTTTTTTACAGGGGGCTGCTTACGCCCCTGAAACCCCAAAGCAAACAAAGTTTGCATCCAATAGTTTTAAGTAGGTTCTGCTTGGATTTTATTTGAAACACAAAAGTTAAAGATTAGTTTTTGTAGGAGGATTTTTAGGATTAGAGTGACTTAAAATAAATTTTAGATTTTGCAAACGCCCTTGTTCTTGGGGACACGTATCGCCGCTCACACTTAGAAAGAAAACTTTAATTTTTTCATGCAAAGCTAAGAATGTGTATGCACAGTCTTACGAAAAATGCTCAAATTGTGCGTCGCACTAGGAGCAAAAAAATTATTGGAAGAAGTGTATGAATATACATGACTTTCAGTAATTTTTTTAAAGCGACAACGTGCCACGCTAATTTCAGCTTTTTTCGTAGATACGAGTCCGCATGGGGGGCTTATTCTGTTTTATGAAAGTTTTTGCGAAGTGGAGTGTTTTAGGATTGGCGAAAAAAATGTTTTTCTTTGCGAGATAGTCTTTTGGGGTGAAAAATATGAATTTTTTCTTGAAAATTCTTTCATCATTTTCTGACGTTTTTAACTTACTTGAAATGCATTCTGCAAAAAACATCAATTTTTTATGAAAAAACTTGCTATCGAGGGCGTTTAGAGATTTTATTGCGTCTTTATTTTTATAAAACAAATTGGAATTTTTTATGAATACAATAATCGCAATACTAGCTCAGGCAGAAACAAGTGTTCCTGCGGCAGAAACAACAGCTCCACAAGGTGGCGGCAATATGATGATATGGGTTTTGGTTCTCATGTTTGTTGCAATGTACTTTTTTATGATTGCTCCTCAGCGCAAGAAGCAAAAGCAGCATGAGGCAATGATTAAGTCTTTGGAATCTGGTACAGACATTATCACTATTGGCGGCATTTATGGTAAGATTACTAACAAAGATGATGATACTTTTACTATCAAGGTAGATGATGGCACAAAGATGAAAATTCTAAAGTCAGCAGTTGCCAGAGTTATACCTGCTGAAACTCCTGCTGAAACAAAGTAAGGGCTTGTTATGAAGTCATCTATAATCTGGAAGCTGCTGCTGACGCTTGCTGTTCTTGTTTGGGCAGTATGTTCTACAATGCCTTTTTCTGATACAGACTTTGATGTCTATATTAAAGATAGGGCAACTCAGAATAAAGAAGAATTTGCAAGTGTTTTGCAAGAGGCTCAAAAACGTGTTGACCCTGTTAATTACAAGACAGACAAGTCTAAATCGGCAACTCTTTTTAATGCAATTGGCGACTACGCCAACGCAAATAGGGTAGATTTATCTAAGTATTTTGACGTTAATGTTGCAGACATAAAAGTTCTTACAAGGCGTAATGACACTCTTTTAAGAGAGCTTTATCGCCAAAGCAAAGCTGCGCTTAAAATGGGCTTAGACCTTAAAGGCGGCGTTTCTTTTACTTTAGAAGTTGATAAAGATCAGCTAAAAGGCGATGGCTTCCAGCGTTCAGAGCAGATTAAAGACGTGCTAAAAGTTATTGACGGCCGTATAAATGGTTTGGGCGTTACAGAGCCTACAATCCGTGCTTTGGGTTCAAATGCTATTGAAGTTCAAATGCCGGGTGTTTCTTTGAAAGATAACCCTGAGGCTATTGAAGAAATTTCACGTCCTGCAAAGTTGGAATTTAGGCTTGCAAACAGGCACATACATCCATCGAGTGCTACTGCGCCTAGGTCTGAATGGCCCGCAGGTGACGAGCTTTTGGTTTCTGAATCTGAGGGCGAAAGAGCCCAAGTGCTTTATGTAAAGCGTTTGCCTGCTGCAGGTGGCGATATTATTGAGTCTGCCCATGCATATATGGAAAACGATGGCAAATTTGCTGTGAATATGAAATTTACCGCAAAAGGTGCAAAGAAAATTCATGAAATTACTTCTGCAATTTTAGCTGAAGACAACAGGACAGGCATAAAGCAGCCTATGGCTATTGTTTTGGACGGCAAGCTTATCAGCGCTCCTGTTATTCAGGGTGCTTTGGGCGCAACAGGGCAGATTACAGGCAACTTCACTCAGCGTGAAGCTATTGAGCTTGCCAATGCTCTTAATAATCCTTTGCAGGTTGCTCTTACAAGAACTTCTTTAAATGAAGTAGGGCCAAGCATGGCTGCAGATGCAAGAAATTCTTCTTTGTTTGCAGGTGCAATTGGCGCAGCTTTGGTTATTGCAGCTATGGTAATTTATTACAGAGGCTTGGGCTTGCTTGCAATGATTACAGTTGCTGCGAACATTATTATTGTTATTGGTGTGCTTGCAAGTTTTGGAGCAACACTAACCTTGCCTGGTATTGCGGCTTTGGTGCTCACAGTTGGCATGGCGGTTGACGCAAATATCCTTATTTACGAGCGCATGAGAGAAGAAATTTTGCTTGGCAAAAATAATTGGGCAGCTTTGCAGGCAGGTTATGAAAAAGCTTTCTCTACTATTGTTGACGCTAACGTTACAACTTTGTTTACAGCCTTAATTTTGTACTACTTTGGTACAGGTCCTATTAAGGGCTTTGGCGTAACATTGGGTGTTGGTATTTTGTCTACTTTGTTTACAGCGCTTATTTTTGGACGTGCGCTCAGCGAAATTGCTGCAAATACAGGCATAATGAAGGGCGCATTTAACATTCGTCTTATCAAAGAAACTAACTTTGATATTATGAAGGTTTATAAGCAGACCTTCATTGTTTCTTGGTTGGTTGTGCTTTGCGGCGTTCTTGCTATTGCATACAGAGGCGAAAAGAGCCTAAGTATTGACTTTACAGGCGGCGAAAATACATCAATTGCATTTATGCAAAAAATTGAAATAGGCGACATTATGGCGCTTTCTACTCCTTCAGGCGAAGGCGTTGGCGAAATTAAGGCGTCTTTCAAAAAAGACTTGGCAACAGGTTCTGAAATTTTGACAGTGCAAACAGAGCCTGGCAAAGGAGAAGAAGTTTTTGGCATGCTTAGCAAGAATTATCCTGACGCAGGTTTGTCTATGATAGGCCGTGAAAGTATTGGCGCTTCTGTAAGCTCTGATATTGCTACTAATGCTGCTTGGTCTTTGGCATTGTCTTTTGGCTCTGTGCTTTTGTACATTGCGCTGCGTTTTGAATTTGGCTTTGGTGTTGGCGCAGTTGTGGCATTGTTCCACGATATGCTTTTGACAGTTGGTTTATACATTGTTTTGGGTGTATTGGGCATTGGCTCCGGTCAGTTCTCTTCACCTATGATAGCTGCAATTTTGATGAGTATTGGTTATTCTATTAACGATAAAATTGTGGTCTTCGATAGAATCAGAGAAGAACTTCCGCTTCATCCTGAGCTTAGCCTTTACAAGATAATTCGCATAGCTGTAAATAAGACTTTGTCTAGAACAATTCTTACAAGTGCTACAACTTTCCTTGCTGCATTGGCATTGTTTATTTGGGGCACAGGCATTATCAAAGACTTTTCTATGATATTCTTAATTGGTATTGTGGTAGGCACTTTGTCTTCAATCTTTATTGCGAGCCCCGTATTCTATTGGTGGCACAAAGGCAAGCGCGACAGCGTTGAAGCCCATGAACTAGAACCAAAGCACAGTTGGCAGGACGAATAATTTTATGGCTGAAAAAATCAAAATTTTAGACGGAAAACTTGTAGTTCCAAACAATCCTATCTTGCCTTTTATTGAAGGTGATGGCACAGGCGCCGACATTTGGAAAGCTTCTGTAAGAGTTTTCGACGCAGCAGTTGCAAAGGCTTATAATGGGCAACGTAAAATTGAATGGCTAGAAGTTTTTGCCGGTGAAAAATCTTTCAACAAAACTCAGTCTTGGCTTCCTGCTGAAACTTTGGATGCGTTTAAAGATTATTTGGTTGGCATAAAGGGGCCTCTTACTACGCCGATTGGCGGCGGCATACGCTCTTTGAATGTTGCCCTAAGGCAAGAGTTAGACTTATACGTCTGCTTGCGCCCGGTGCGCTATTTTGAAGGCATTGAAAGCCCTGTTAAGCGTCCTGACCTAGTAGATATGGTTATCTTCAGAGAAAATACTGAAGATATTTACGCCGGTATAGAATTTGAAGCAGGCTCTGCAGACGCTGCAAAAATTAAAGAATTTTTGGCAAAAGAATTTGCGCCACGTTTCAAGAAAGTCCGTTTCCCTGAAACTTCAGGTATTGGCATCAAGCCGGTTTCTAAAGAGGGCACTCAAAGGCTAATGCGCTCTGCAATTGAATACGCAATCGCAAACAAGCGTGATAGCGTAACAATTGTCCATAAGGGTAACATTATGAAATTCACTGAAGGTGCTTTTCGTGATTGGGCTTACGCAGTTGCAAAAGAAGAATTTGGCGCTGTAGAAATTGATGGCGGGCCTTGGTGCAAATTGCCTAATGGCATAGTCATTAAAGACTCTATTGCCGACGCATTTTTGCAGCAAATTCTTACACGCCCTGCCGAGTACGATGTTGTTGCAACGCTTAACCTAAATGGCGACTATATTTCCGACGCACTTGCAGCGCAAGTTGGCGGAATTGGCATTGCTCCGGGTGCAAACATCAACTACATAACAGGTCATGCAATATTTGAGGCAACTCATGGCACTGCGCCAAAGTATGCAAACCTTGATAAAGTAAATCCTGGTTCAGTTATACTTTCCGGTGAAATGATGTTGCGCTATATGGGCTGGACTGAAGCTGCAGATCTAATCATAAAAGGTCTTGAAGGCGCAATTGCTAAAAAGACCGTTACTTACGACTTGGCACGCCTTATACCAAATTCAGCAGAACTGAAATGTTCGGAATTTGGGGATGCGGTGATTTCTTCCATGTAGTTAAACCTTGTGAAAATTTAAAAAATGAAAAGCTCTGTATTGCAGAGCTTTTTTTATTAGGAGGGCTTGGCTGCAGCCCTCCTATGACCTCCCCGCAGCGAAGGCTTAGCCCTCGACGAAGAGACAAATGCAAAGCATTTGTGTTTAACCATCACAAGTCTATTGCGGTGTAGATGAATGAAGGGAATAACTATTGTAAGTGTCGTGTGATTTTTTGTTTTTATGAGTAGTTATTAGGGAAGGATTTTTATGATTAGTATGACTAAAAATAAATTTTAGATTTTGTAAACGCCCTTGTTCTTGGGGACACGTATCGCCGCTCACACTTGGAAAGAAAACTTTAGTTTTTCCAAAACTAGTTTTCTTGTGTGAGCTAATCATACGCACTGCGTATGATTACGATACGAGTCCACATGGGGGCTTATTCTGTTTTCTTAGAGATTTTGCGAATTGCAATGTTCCGGAATAGGCGCAAAGAAATGTTTTTCTTTGCGAAATAGTCTTTAGTTAAAAACATTTGAAGTAATCTTTAAATTACCACTTTAAAAAGTATATTGTCTAACGACCTTATTAGCCTTATTCTATTTTCTCAATCTACACCGCAATAGACTTTTAATTTATAAAAATCATCTGTTTACATCTGTTCCATCTGTGGTTAATTTTATCTGTGTAATCTGTGGCTAAAAAAAGAAAATTTGAAATAAAGCTTGAATATTTTTAAAGGTGGTTTACAAATAACCTAAAATCAAGTCTTAAAGACTTTATTGAAAGGATGAAATATGTATAAAAACAATCTGCAAATTACCCCTCCTCAGAGATTAGTAAGAGGCTTTAAAGGCATTTTAAGCTCAGCTATAAAGTGCTGCTTAACTACTTTGTGTTTTTGCATTTTCGTTTCTTTTAACTTTATAAATGCAGAAACTCAGAAAGAGCGCATTAGTCGTATGCAAAAATCTGTAATTACAAAAGAAAATGGGGATGTAATTATTCCTTTTGACAATAAAACTATTCCTGATGTGCAATTTCAAGGCATATCATATTTTCAAGATCTATTTTTGCCTTTAATTTATAACATTGCACCAGACTTAGACTATCAAAAATTAGCTAAGACTATGGAAAAAGCAGATTTTAAGCCTTGGGAAAAAATGCCTCCATATTTAGGAAAGTATTTAAAAAAAGAATTACAGAACAAAATTAAATACGTTGAAGAAACAAAGTTTAACCCTAAGAAAATAAGAGAACTGATAAATAAAGGTACTGTAGTCATTATTCAATATTCTAACTTTGATAGTTCACTGGAAAATACTTTAATTAAGCGTACTAAAGAGCGTGAAAATTTAGATACAAAAGAAGAGCTGGAAGAAAATTTAAAACAAAATACAACAGATTTAAAAAGCCAGAAATTTAAAAGTGGCTATAATCATCCTTTTCTATTGCTAGCGTGTAATAAATATACAAATGAATTTTATCAAAAATCTATTGGGCCGCAACCAAGTATTTGGTTTACAGAAGAAGAGCTTTTAAAAATACCTGTAATTATAAGGTATTATGAACTCTTGCCATAAATATTAATTTTAAAGTTTAGGGTTCAAACTTAAGTATTTAAAAATAAAAAAAGACAAAGTTTTAAATAACTTTGTCTTTTGATTTTTAGAGCAAGAACGCAATAGGGCGTATTATCTCTTGTTTTTTCTTCTATATGTAGCAAGGCCTAATGCAATAGCGCCAAAGATTGCGGCATACGTTGCAGGTTCAGGAACTACGTGTGTGTAGTAAGCAACTAACTGCCAGTCGCCGGCGTTGCCTTCAATTGCAAATCTTAGAGCATCTTCTGTATCTGCAAGCATTGTGTCAACATTACCTTTGATTTCGCCTGTTGTGGCATCAAACCAAATTGATGTCAGTGCATTTTTAAAGTTGTTGCCAGATGTTGTAGATGTCATTAGTACAAATCTTTCATTATCTGCATCACGCAAGAATTCTGAAAAATCTACAATAAGTATGCCTGTGAAAGAATAATTGTCTGTGCTGAAATCAATTGAGGAAATGCCTGTATCGTCAACATGAAACTCTAGAGCGCCGCCAACAATATTATCTACAGTAGAACCTACGCCTGCAGTAATTTGAGAGTTGCCTGCAACCTTAATAGTTGATCCGCCGCCTCTTACGCTAAATGTAGCAGAGCCGCCTGTAGAAATTGTATTGCCCATTTTCCACTCATTAAAGTAAAGTTCGTTGCCTGCGTTATTTACTTCAAATCGAGTTTCGCCGCTCATGTAGGTATGGCCGCCATTTTCATGAAGTTTTAATGTAACATTTGAGTAAGAGCCCTTTGTACCATTTCCACTTAATACTGTGTTGCCATCAAAAATAATAGAAACCTTATTTGTGCTGTTATCAATTTCTCTGATACCATCTACAACAAAATTTGGATTAACAAGAACAAACTGATTTTTGTTAGCTGCGTCAGAGCCTTTAAAATACATTTCAGTTCTGCCGCCTGTAGATACAGGCTTGGTTCCATCGGTCCCCTCGGTTGCGCCACGTCTAAAGCTTAAGCTGCCTCCATTAGTACCAACTTTCATTGTATTTGAATAGCCTGTCATTTCAACTCTGTAGAGGAAATCGCCGCTTGTAGAGCCATTTAAGTTTAAATTCTGCTGTGCGTCAAAGAGGTTGTTATTGCCAGAAATTTCAATCTTAAATGCAGCTTTTGTTGCGTTTGTAGTGCCCGCACCCATATTCATTTGCGCTGCACTGGAAAATACTGAATTGCTGCCCTTTAGGATAATGCTGGCTGTTGCATTATTTGAGATATTATTATAGTTAAGGTCAAAATTGCTTGTTACGCTATAAAATTTTGCGCTGTCTATAATAAGTGATGATGAAGCTACTCCGTCTGCATAAGCTGCATTTGTAGTTCCGCCAAATGCAATGCCTTTAGCAGTAAGTTCTGCGCCATTAGTTACTAATACATTAGTTTCTCCCGAAGCGTTTGCATTTAAACCAAATCTGCCAACCGTTACCTTTGCGCCGTCTGTTGTTTCAAAAACTGTTTTGCTGTTGCCGCCAAGGTAACTAGAGCCTGTCATTTCAACATTCTTTGTTGTGTCAAATGTAAATGTGTTTGTGCTGCCTGCCATGCGCCAAAGAATGTCTGAATTGCCGCCGGCATACATCTTTAAAGGACCCTTCATAGAGAAAGTTGAATTTGTAGCTACATTGCCTTCTTCATCTTTACCCAAAAGTACGCGAATTTTTGCTTCAGATGCTAAGCCCTTATTATTACTGTTGCCTCCATTGATATTGTAGTCGCCGGTGCCTGCAAATGCTATGTCGTTTTTGTCGCCAGTCATTCTAAGATATACTGTGCCTCCAAGCGCATTTCCACTGCCAATACTAAGAACATTATTAGCACGGAATTTTGTGAAGCCTTCAAAATTTAGGCTTGCTACCTGCGAAATATCTAAAAGAGAAGTGTCTGTAGTATTATATTGCTCTGACAAATAAAAATTTAAATTGCTTGCAATTGCAATTTCAGAACGTCCTGCAAAAGTGTCTGCATTGCCTTTAACTGTGAAAGTAGATTTACCTGCTCTCATATTAGTAGAACCAAGATAAAAATTAGCAGCAGAAGCTTTTGATCCATTTAATACGGAAACATTCATGTAATTTGTGTCTACATTCAAGTTACCCACTCTAAAGTCTATAGTAGAACCATTTGTGAGTGTTGTCATATCGCCGACAGCAAAGTCGTAATATGTGCCTGTGGAACTGCCGCCTGCATTTAAGTAAGAGCCATTGTCGAATGTAAGGTTTACCTGAACTTTGTCTGTGCTTGTTGTTGCAAGATTATTTGTGAAGTAAATGGCGTTACCTCTCCAACCTGTGCTTGCTGTGCTGTCATAGCTGTTATAAGTTTCTAGGGTAGAGGCATCAAATAAAATATTTGCTATGCCATTTGCATTAAGCGTATTGGCAGATGTTGATTTAAAACTTGCGCCATTTATAAATTCTATATTTGCAACGCCAGGATTTGCATTAGTGTAACCTGCTGTCAGACCGCCAATAAATGTGCCGCCGTCAACAAGAAATGAAACTCTCTTGCCATCAGTGCCGCCATCAACCGACCAGTAGCGCAAGTGGTAGCCGCTTTCTAATTTAAAAGTTGCACCTTCTTTTACTGTGATAGAAGAAAGCCCTGTTACTTCCACAAAAACGTCTTTGCCTGAAGCTTCCGAAATTGTGAGTGAAGATGCGCTTTTAGAGTCGTCACCAATTATAATGTGAGCATTGCTTTTTGTGTATAGCGCACCCGTAAGAGTGATTGCCGCACCATTGCGAACATGAATATTTGAAGTAGTGCTGTTTGTTAAATCTATAGTATATTTGTCTCTATTTTCAGTAGGTTTTGTTTCTGTGGTAGACCATACAATCTGAGACCAGTCTATATCTGTTGCATTTGCTGTTTTATATTCGTAATACGTGGCGTCTGCAAAAACATTGGCAGAAAAAGCTGCCAAAGCGAAGATTAGCGGATATTTTAGTTTAGAAGTTTTCATAGTATGCGAGGTTTAAAATTATGTCAAAAGACAGTACTTTACTGTACAGTATTTTTATTTTACGTTTGAGATGCTAAAACTCTGTTTCAAGTTGTCAACATATTTTTTTTGAAAAATTTAAAAATAAAGCACTTATGAAATTTTTTGCTTAAAATATTTTTTTGTTGTCAAAGTGAGACGAGGGAAAAGTCTAAAAAATAGGTTTATTTTAAGAAATTTTTTATAAAAATAAATTTTTTTGAAAAAAAAGTGAAAATATTTTTAAAAACTTGTTGACAAAGAAAAGGGAAAGGGCAGTATCGGCTACTTTCTCTTAGAAGGAAATACGAGAAACAATACAGATAAATAACACTAACGCAGGCTCAAAACCCTTTTAAATAAAGGATTACGGTCTGCCTCTTAGAATGAAAAATATAATACTAATAGGTAAAAAACTGGGTATGACTCAGGTGTTCGATGCAGATAACAGCCTCGTAGCTGTAACTGTTGTTGAAGCTGGTCCTTGCCCTGTAACTCAAGTAAAAACAGCCAAGAGCGACGGTTATGAAGCCGTTCAGATCGGCTTTGGTGCGCAGAAAGAATCTCGCATGTCAAAGGCAGAGCTCGGGCACTTAAACAAGGCAGGCGTTGCTCCACTTACAGAGTTGGTAGAAATTCGCAGCGAAGAACCCGTTGATATGAAGGTTGGCGATGTATTAAACGCTACTTCTTTTTCCGAAGGTCAGAAAGTTGACATTATCGGCACTACAAAAGGTAAGGGTTTCCAAGGCGTTATGAAGCGTCATAACTTCCAGGGCCAGCCACAAACTCACGGCCACATGATGCACCGCAGACCAGGTTCTGTTGGTATGCGTCAGACACCCGGACACATTTACAAGGGCAGAAAGATGCCTGGTCACATGGGTCAAGTACGTTGCACAACTCAGAATCTTGTAGTTGTGAAAGTAATGGGCGAAAAGAATTTGCTACTAATTAAGGGCAGCATTCCTGGTGCAAATGGCGACACTGTTTTGGTGCGCACTGCAAAAAAGGTTAAAGCTTAAAGATAGAGGCTACATAAGATGAAATTAAAAGTATATAAATCAGATGGAAGTAGCTTCGTTGAAAAGGAATTTTCAAACATTCCTACATTCGAAGGCGACAAGGGCGTATTTGCGCTAAAAGAAACTTTGCTTGCTTATCAGGCAAATGCACGTCAGGGCAATGCACACACTCTTGACTACGGTCACGTTAGTGGAACAAGCAGAAAGCCATTTAAACAAAAGGGCGGCGGTCGTTCACGTCATGGTACTCTTAAGAGTGTTATACATCGCGGCGGTGCTGTTGTGTTTGGACCAAAAGATTGCGATTGGTCTTTAAAGACAAATAAAAAAGTGCGTGCGCTTGCATTTAACAGAGCTTTGTTTAATAAGTGCTCTGGTGCAAACATCACAATCATAGAAGAATTTGCAGCTCCATCCAAGAAGACTAAAGAAATGGATGCAGTTATCGCTAAAATATTTGCTGAAGGCAAAGTATTGTTAGTTGATGATCAGTTTACTGACGAAGTAGCGCTTGCGGCTCGTAACATTGCGAGAATAGCATTCTGTGAAACAGCTCAGCTAAATGCTCTTGATCTTACTAAGTATGACAGAATCATAGTTAGCAGCAAGGGCTTCGACACAGTTTTGGCACGTGCAAATAAGGAGTAATAAAATGAGTGTTTCAGCTGAAAAAATAATTAAGGGCTACCGTATTACTGAGAAGGCTGCAAATTTGCAGGCTGACCAGAATCAGTACACACTTGAAGTTGCTGACGATGCACGTGCTTGCGAAATTCGTGAAGCAGTGGAGCAGTTCTTTAAGGTTAAAGTAAAGCGTGTCAATATCATTAACGTCAAGGGCAAGGTAAAAGTTTCCCGCACTAAGCGCTCTAGCGTTGGTGTTAAAGGCGCAATGAAAAAGGCCATAATCACCCTAGAAAAGGGGCAGAGCATTGCTCTTGCGTAAACTAGAAAAGGCTTAATAAAATGGCTATAATTAAAAGAAGACCTTTGACTCCTGCACAGAGATTTTTAGAGCTCAACAGGAATGAAGTAGACAACAAGCGTCCTGAACGTTCTTTAACAGAGAGCATTCATCAGGCAAAGGGCCGTAATTGCTACGGTCGTATAACCTCACGTCGTCGTGGCGGCGGTCACAAGAAGCTTTATCGTTTGGTAGACTTTAAGCGTGACATCATCGACATTCCTGCAACAGTACAGGCTATCGAGTACGATCCGTTCCGCACAGCGCACATTGCTTTAGTAAAGTATGAAACAGGCGAAATCCGCTACATTTTGGCACCTAATGGCCTTAAGAAGGGTGACGTTGTTGTTTCTGCAAGCAAAAGACCTGAAGAATTTCCTGTAGGTTTGTGCTTGCCTTTAAAGCTAACACCTTATGCAACAAGCATACACGCAATTGAAATGCAGCCTGGCAAGGGCGCACAGTTGGTTCGTGGCGCAGGTTCAAGCGCAGAGCTTGTTTCTGTAGAAGGCGAAGTGGCAACTGTTAAGATGCCATCGGGCGAAATTCGTTTGATAAATGCAAATTGCCGCGCAGTTATTGGTACAGTGGGCAATGTAGAGCATTCAAATCAGAGCTTGGGTAAGGCCGGTCGCAACCGTTGGTTGGGATTGCGTCCTAGAGTTCGTGGTGTGGCTATGAATCCTGTTGACCACCCTCAGGGCGGTGGTGAAGGCCGTACATCGGGTGGCGACCATCCTGTGTCTCCTTGGGGTCAGCTATCTAAGGGTTTCCCTACACGTACAAAGAGCAAGCCATCAAATTCACAGATCGTTGTAAGACGCAATGGCAGAAAGTTCAAGAGGTAAAATATGTCACGTTCAATTAAAAAAGGTCCTTTTGTAGATCAGAGCCTTCTTGAAAAGGTTGAAGAAGCTGTTAAGACAGATTCACGCAAGCCAATTCAGACATGGTCACGTCGTTCTACAATAACTCCAGATTTTGTTGGTTTGAACTTGAATGTTCACAACGGCAAGAAGTTTGTTGCAGTTTATGTGACAGAAAATATGGTTGGCCACAAGCTTGGTGAATTTTCACCAACTCGTATGTTCAAGAGCCATACGTCACCAACTAAAAAGGCTGTAAAGTAAGAAAGATTGCAGATGTTTGGTTTCGGCAAAAAGTTTATGATATTTGTAGCGCTTTTAGGAGTGTTTACTTTATCATGCACAGCCGAAAGCAGACTTTCGCAGGCTCTTAAGCCGGTGGCTTCTGAGTTTGCAATTCTTAGCGTGGACAAAGTTTCGGCTGTCGATTTGGCGGTTTTGAATGCTGGTTTGCGCAAGGGTTTGCGTTCAGGCGTAAGACTTTCTGTTTTTGAAGCAGACACTATTGTTGGCGAGCTAATGATAGCAGACGTTTCTTTAGACAGAAGTGTGGCGCTTCTTATCGGAGATTTCCAGATAAGTCCGAATGCAAGGGTTGAACTAAACATCAGCAGATAAAAATTTAAAAAGATACGAAA
>JAVBSE010000204.1:0-9388 GCA_031547315.1 Opitutales bacterium | reverse complement strand
AGGCGTGAAATTTTGGCTCAAGTTAAAAAAGAATTAGATTCAATGGCAGCGCAGACAAATGAAAATTTGAAAAAACTTGCAAATGCAATTGGCAAAGCGCCTGTGGTTACAGAACAAAAAACATTTTCTGCAGACTACCCTCAAAATGGCATTGAGCACATAATTGCAAGCGGCGACACTTTAAGCGGTATCGCAAAAAAATATAAGTCAAAAGTTAAGTGGATACAAGACGCCAACAAAATTGCAGATCCATCACGCGACTTAATAATAGGCAAAGCTATCTTTGTTCCGCAGGAGAATTAAAATATGAGTAAAGAACGCAAATCACTTGGCAGAGGCTTAGGCGCTTTAATTTCGGCAGGGGTAAAACCCAATGCTGCTCCTAAAAAAATTGAAAAGCCCACAACAACATCTCATGGGCTTTTTAGCGAAATTTCCATAGACAAAATTTCTGTAAGCCCATTTCAGGCACGCAAAGAATTTTCTGAAGCAGAAATTGAAATGCTGGCAAGCTCTATTGAGTCTGAGGGCCTAATGCAGCCAATACTTGTACGCACCCTTAAAGACGGCAATTACGAGCTTATTGCAGGCGAACGCCGCCTGCGTGCCTGCAAAAAAATTGGGCTTAAACGCATAATTGCAAATGTGCAAAATGCCAGCGATATTTCTGCTGCGCTAAAAGGGCTTATAGAAAATTTGCAGCGTACAGATTTAAACCCAATCGAAGAATCTAAGGGCATTGCAAACTTGATAGCCAATTTTAAAATCACTCAAGAAGAAGCGTCTAAAAGATTGGGTAAGCCACGCTCTAGCATTACAAATTCTCTAAGGCTTCTTACGCTTGCCCCAGAAATTCAAGGCTATTTGGCAAAAGGTCTTCTTACTCAAGGGCACGCAAAAGCTATTTTAAGCGTTGATGACGGAGCACGCCAGCTTTTGCTTGCACGCCGCATTATTGAAAGCGGCCTTAATGTGCGTGGCGCAGAAGAAGCTGCTAAAAAAGCAAAAGAAGACCGAACAATTCAAAGTGCTTCGCCTGCTAAATCTAAGAGCGTTCAAACAGTTGTTATCAAAGATTTGCAAAAGAAAATTTCTCAGCGCCTAAATGCTTCTGTTGAGCTCAAGCACAGTGCAAAAAAAGGCAAAATTATCATAGAATATATTGGTAATGACGACTTGCAGCGCATACTTGAAATTTTAGGAATAAATGCTTAATGATAAAGCCTTCTCTGAACAAAATTACCTTTTTTCTTATGCTACTGGGCATGAGCGTGGGGCTTTTGGGGCAGACTAAGGCCATAGACTATACGCAGGCAAACAAGAGCTTTGAAAAAATGGCGCCAAAGCCTGAAGACAGCCGCCTGTCGCAAGAAAAATTTGTAGATAAAGACAAGAAGTTTGATTCTAAAAAATTTGTCCCAAGCGACAATACTGAGCATTTGCAAAATAAAAAATTCTTGGGACCTGAAAATCCCAATGCTGAAAGATTTTTCAAAAAACAATTTGAAGGCGGCAAAGAAAAATTTAAAAGCCCTGACTTAGAAAATTTCAATACAGAAAAAAAGCAAAGAGAAATTTTTAAATTCGATAATTCTGACAGAAATTTTGACAAAGAATACTCTGGCAAAATTGATTTTGAAAAGCGCAACAAATTCAGCAATAAGCTAAAAGAGGCTTATACCCAAATGCGGGAGCGCTCTATGCAAGATATCAACAAATACAACTTTCGCAGCAGCCACTCTTCTGAAGATGGCATGCAAGTTGTTTCTGCGGGCAAGCAGCTTTATGCAGATAAAGATTACGAGGGCACTTCAGGAATAGAAGATTTTATTTTTGGCAGAAAAAAACTTGAGCGTGCCCCTGTGTCTTTCAAAAAAAATATGTCCCTTGGCTCTACAAGAGATAGTACAGCCCCCAATGCGGATAATCAAAATAATATAGATGCAAATCAAAATGCTCTTTCCGGAAACGCAAAAAATCAGTTTAATTTGCCTGCCGGCGGAGGTTCAAGAGAGCTGCCTGCAAAATTTGTAGGCGAGGCTCAAAAGTCGCCAAACAAGCCTGAAGAAAAAATGATTAAAATAATGGAAACTGAAGTTCAAGATAAGGTTCTGTTTAAGCCAAACAAAGATGGCGTGCGTGCAGGCAAAATCAAAATTACTGTGGAAGTTGAAGACCCTAATAAGTAAAAATTAGTCAAAAAACTTGACTGCATTAGAATTTGTTTTATCATTTGCGCTACTAAACTTAAAACAAACTTATTTATGAAAAAGATTATCACCCCAGTATTATCGCTGTTTGCATTTGCATCTTTGCTTGCAACAGAAACAGAAATTAACACTGCCTTAAAAATTGGCACTTCTACTGATACCAATCAGGTAGAAACTATCGCAGCCGGAGACTCTTGGAAAATTGTTACAGGCGGCTCTATTGCGATAGGCAATGGTACAGACCAAAATGGAACTCTTAATATTTATGGAACTCTTGATGTAAATTTGTCAGGAGATAATATTATAATAATGGGAAATGCCAACGTTAACAGAAACCTTACAAACATAAATTTAGATGGCGGCACAATTTCAAACAGCTCTGGCGGGGTTGCAAAATTTTATTTTGGCAAAGATGGCAATCCTGGAAGTCAGGCAACTGTTGATTTAAAAAACAACTCCAGCATCACTGGCAGTTTCAATATTGAATTTGCAAGGAATGCCAGCACCACTATGAATATAGACAGCACTTCAGTTGTCAATATTGGTTCAGGCACTCTTGAAATGGGTATGCGTAATACTGCAAACGTAATTGGTATTATAAATGTTAATGGTGGCAGCTTAACTGCAGGAAATTTTAGAATGGCACGTTCAACCAGCACAGGCGGCAATTCTACTATAAATGTTAATGGCGGCGGCTCAGTGCTTGTTACTACTGAATTTACAATGTCCGATTCTACAAGCGGTACAGACTCTGTTTCTTACGTAAATTTAACTGGCGCAGGCAGCACTTTCACAGTTACAGGCACAAGATCTGCACTTGGAAAAGGCAGTGGAACTTATGCAAACAGCGTTGCAGAATTTAAAATTGGAACAGGCGCAAAGGCGTCAATGAAAGATGTATATGTAAACCAAAATGGTCATTTCACATTTGCATTAGATTCAGATAATTATGTGGCAAATGCTGCAGCCATGTTAGATGCAAGATCAATAACTGTAGTAAAAGACACAGCAGCCAGCCCTAGTGCATCTTTCTATGTTGATGGCGCACTTTTAAGCTTTGATTCCAGCTTTGTAGAAGGTAACTCTTACAACTTTGCACTATTTGAAGTAACAAATGGCAAATTAAATTTTGATGGCGTTGACTATTTAATATCCGGTTCAGACTTCTTAACAAAACTTGCAGAATATCTTGCCTTTGAAAACAACACAGGCCTAGATGATTGGGAGAATTTCGACGCAAGTAATCTCTACGTAAGCGGCAATACAATTGGAATTTCCCTAACCTATGTTCCAGAGCCTGCTACATACGCAGCAATTTTTGGCGCATTGGCACTGGCTTTTGCAGCATACAAAAGAAGAAAACAATAAGCCTTTAAGTTTCTTTTAAAATTCACAAAAAATGCGCTCAATTCAGCGCATTTTTTTTAAAGGGGAGGGAATATTTTTTTACTTAAGACTATCTCGCAAAGAAAAACATTTCTTTAAACAGAATAAGCCCCTAATTTGTTTGCGACTCGAAAGTATGCGCACTGCGCATGCTTAGCTTTGTACAAGAAAACTAATTTCAGAGAAATTAAAGTTTTCTTTCTATGTACAAAGCAATCGAGGCGTAAACCAACACTAATAAGGGCGTTAACAGAATTTAAAATTTATTTTTAGTCTTTCCAATTCCTATTCACAAACAATAAATCATACGACACTTATTATCCCTACTCAGCTACTTAGACTGCACCGCAATAGACTTTATAAATAAAACACAAATGCTTTGCATTTGTCACTTCGTCGAGGGCTAAGCCTTCGCTGCGGGTGAAGGGGCGCAGTCAGCCCCTTCAAAATAAAAAAATCTCCTAAGCAAATGTTAGGAGATTTTTTGTTAAAGAATATTCTAAGCTTAAATTACTTTGTAATAGCAAGAATTTCCCAAGATGTCTTGTGGCCTTCGATATTTGTTTCTACTACGTCGCCAACAACGTGCTCGATAAGAGCCTGCGCCAAAGGTGTCTTGTAAGAGTAGATGTTCTTTGAAGGATCGCTGTCCCATGCGCCACGAATGATGCACTTTTGTTCGCCCTTGCCGTCTTTACGCACAGTAACAATAGAACCAATGCCAACTACGTCTGTAGGCGCATTTGCAAAGTCTACGATTTCTGCGATAGAAATTTCACGCTCTAGTTGTGAGCGGCGTGCAGACAAAGATTCGTCGTGCTCACGTGCCATCTTGTACTCAGAATTTTCACGCAAGTCGCCCAATTCACGAGCAGTTTCAACAGCCTTCTTACTTGCAGGAATCTGATTCTTGATAAGGTCTTCCAACTCTTCACGTCTTGACTGCAAAGATTCTGAAGAAACGTACAAGCGCTCATCCTTAGATTCATTTCTAGAAGAAACAAGAGCCTGAACTTCAGGATAAAGTTTGATGAAACGTGCCAAAATAGATTTCTGTGTTAAGTCTTCAAAGCCCTGATTTAGTATCAAGCTTTGTGCCAAGTCACGTGCAGTTTCAGAGCTTGCGCCTTCAAGAAGGTCTGCAACCAAAACTCTGTCTTCGCTAAGTGCGTCAACTAGCTGTATTCTGCGGTTTGTGTCAGACTGCAAAGCCTCGTCATCAATGGCAGAAAGCATAGCTGTAAAAAGCTTCTGACCAATAAGACCCTTTAGCATATCCTTAAACTTTGCAGTATTGCGATTTTTAACTATCCACAAAATTACAGGACCACGCAAAGTTTGCTCTTCAAGCCAGCGATGCAAGTTTTCTTGAACCATAGCTCTGCAAGATACGCCTTTGTCGTTTTCGCCCTCTGTAGAAAGGCCTTTAACGTACTTTGAAGAACGTGTGTTGTCCCAATCTGCAAGGAAGTTCACACATTCGTTTGTAAAGCGGCCTTCGCTGTTTTTAAGAAGTTCAATGATAGTATCGCGCCAAGTATCTGGGAAAATACGTGTGATAAGGTCCAAAAATCTGTCGTAATAAGATGTTGGCAAATGCTTTGCCAAATCGTTCAAGCCATTTTTAGGATCTTGTTCTATTGTTCCAAAAATGATGTCTCGGCTCTTAGGGGCAATTTCTTCAACCTTGTCTTCTTCGCCAGGATAAAGGAAGCGGATAAGGTCATTTCTTACCCAAATGCCATGCAATTTGTCGGCCTGTTTAAGAGAGCGTGCATTTTTAATTGCGTTTGTGAGCTCGTCTTTAATTTTTGGAAGGTCGCCCTTAATTTCTTCAACGCTTTCAGAAATTGCAGCTTTGTCGGCGCCGCCAACAACCATGTTGAAAAGTTTTTCTGCAAGCAGAATCTTTTTCTTAGAGTCTCTGTTTAAGAAGTATTCTTGCAAAAGTTCTTGCTCTGGCTTGATTTTGTCTTCTTCATCACGCAAAACGTAGCGCTCTGTCTTCTTTTTAGGAACTGCAATGCGTGGGTCTCTTACCAAAAGTTTTTTAACTTTATTCCACCAAGTGCGGAATTCTTTTTCTGATGGGAAAAGGCGCACCATATAGTTTTCAAGCTCGATAGATGTGGCAGAGCACTCTGGCATCTTTTCCAAAATCTTTTCTATGAACAAAGCAGGCGCATCTTTTAGCTCTGCCTCGATAGACTTAGGGTCTGTCTTGTAGCGAACCATTACGTCGCTAGTATCTAAAATGTCTAGCTTATCGACGCAAAAAGCCGGGTCCATCAAATGACCGGGCTTTTGTTCAAAGTCGATAACGAGCTTGTTTGACGCTTTGTCATAAGACTTAATGCGCCCAAAGCCCCAGCTTCCATGCATACAATATGCACCATCTACGAAAGCTTCTAGCTTTTCGCGCTTAGCCGCCAATGCGGGATTCTTTTTTATTAGAAGATCGATTGCTTCAGAGTCCATAATTTTTATTGATTTGCTTAGGCTTTTAGTGCAATAAGATGCGACAACAAAAAGAAAATATGTCTAAAAACTCAGACACAAATAAACTTTCAGATATCGCAGAACTGCTAGTATCTTACGAAAAACATCCGCAAAAGGCCGATGAATTCCTTGAGACACAATTTACCCTTTATACTAAGTACAAAGAACAAAGGGCGTTTTGTCAATTTATCTTTTTAACAGTTTTACGCAATAAACTGCTTTTTAATTCAATTTTTGAAAAATTTTTAAATAAAAAAACGCGTCCGCTGCTTTTATCGCTCCTAAAATGCGCAGCTGCAGAGCTGATAGAAAACGATAAAGAAAAAGCACCAAAAATTATAAATTCTTGGGTTGAAGCCACAAAAAAAACTTTAAGCCTTGCAGAATCAAAACTTGCCAATGCAGTTTTGCGCAAATTTTTTAGCAGCTACTTAGAACTTTCTGAAAACGCAAAAACGCTTTCAGACTTTGCTCTGTTGTACAGCCATCCAAACTGGCTTGCAAAAAAATGGGCGCAAAATTTTGGTGAAAAAGCTGCTATAGAAATTATGAAAAACAACAACCGCCCTGCGGAAGTTTTTTTTAGACTAGCAAATACCACAAAAGCAAAAGAAGCATTTGAACCCTTCAAAGAAAATTTTGAGGCAAGTAATTTTGAAAATTTCTATAAACTAAAAAGCGGCTCTTGGAAAAATATTCAAGAACTCTTAAAAAGCCCCCATATATATATACAAGACCCTGCAACAAATTTTGCGCCCACACTGCTTGCACCCAAAGCGTCTGAAAATATCCTAGACCTCTGCGCAGCCCCGGGCGGCAAAAGCAGGCTTATTGCAGATAAAATTTTGGAAAGCTCTGCCGAAACTAAAAATACCCTCCTTGTATCTTTAGATACGCCAAGTCCAAGAATCAAAAAACTAAAAGAGAACCTTGCTAAAATAGATTTTCTGCAAACAAAAATTGTAGAAGCAGACCTGCTAAAAGATAATCTTACAGAAATTTTTGCAGCACAAAACCTACCCCAAAAGTATGATGCAATTTTGCTAGATGCCCCCTGCTCTAACACTGGCGTCCTCCGCCGCCGCCCAGATGCAAGATACAGAATTTCAGAATCAGACATTAAAGCGTGCTCAGAAATTCAAACAAAGCTTATCAAAATTGCGCTCCCCCTACTTTCAGAAAATGGCAGGCTTGTCTATTCAACCTGCTCAATAGAAAAAGAAGAAAATCTAGACGCCCCACAAAACGCCTTGAAAGATTTCCCAGATTTTCAAATCAAACACAGCCAAACAATCATACCTTCAGAATCTGATGGCGCAGGCATTTGCTTAATTAGTAGAAAATAGGTTGGATGTTTTTTTATTAGGAGGGCTTGGTTGCAGCCAGACGGGGACAGTAACAGTTGAAGCTTTGTTCTGCTAGCGTACAGCTTTCACTTGGTTTTAAGCTAAATTAGGGAAAGAAAAAACTGCGTTCTTTTTCTTTCCCAAGTTTAAATAAAAACAAGCGCCTCTCTCTTGCATAAAAATGACTGCGTATTTTTATGCCTTTTAAATTTGCTTGATAGATACCCTATTTTATAAGAATGAGTGGAACTCAAAAGTCTTTTGCGGTGCAGATTAGATAAGGTAATAAAGTTTGTAAGTGTCGCGTGATATGTTTACGATATAGTCTTAGTCTTTATGGCAGTAATTCGTAATAACGAATTCCGACAAAACTTTTAGAAAGTTCTTCTTCTGTATACCACCATAATTGATTTTGATAAGTTCCCCCTCCAGTATAACAAAATTCTTTTGTGTATTTATTATAAGCAATCATAGCCCCTGGGAAGGTGGCGCCTTCTTTGAATTTTTCTAATTTTAAATCTACTTGATGTTTATTCAGATTTTCAAAAAGCTCTTCCTTTGTATATAAACCTTCCCTAGATTTATTGCGAAGATCAAATATGTCATTATTGCTTTTACTAAATTTTTTTATTCGAACTATTGGAATAATTCCTTTGTCGATTAGCTCTCTGATTTTTTTAGGATTAAATTTTGTTTCCTCAATGTATTTCACATTAGTTTTAAGTTCTTTTCTTAAATATTTGCCTAAAAATGCAGGAATTTTTTCCCAATGATCAAGATCTGCTTTTTTTAACGCTTTTGCTAAATTGTCATAATCTAAATCTGGCGCTATTTGATAAATAACAGGTAAAAATGCTTGTTTAAAAACATGTATTATTTCTGAAAAGTCAGTATCTGGTACATTATTTCTATCAAAAGGAATAATTACATCGCCATTTTCTTTAAAGATTACTGCTTTTTGTAAACGTTCAATGCGCTCTTTTTGAGTTTCTGCATTTGCAAAATTAAAAGAGAAAAAAATGCAAACAATTAAAAAACACTTTAGAATTTTACTTAAAATATTTTTTTGGGAAATAGCTAATTTGTTTTTATTCATGTTTTATCCTCATTTAAAAGTCTTACGGACTTGATTTAGATATAATTTGTAAAACACCTTGCAAAAATCTTCAAGCTTTATTTTGCATTTTAAGATTTAGATTTTTAGCAAAAACGTGTCACGCAAATTTGAACGACCTTGCTTGTTTTAAAAACAGCTCAAGTGTCGCCCTATCGGGCAAATTGCAAAGCAATTTGTTCTACCAACAAGCTTTACTTTACAAACTTGCATGTTCACGCAGCTCTCAAATTGAGGCTTAGGCTAGGCGCTAGAAAATTTTTGGGTCGAAGCGTATTTTAATACGTGAGAGTCAAAAATATTTTGACGCAACAACGCATAAGCCCAATTTCAGAGCTGCGAAAAAAAGCTTGCCATAGGGGGAAGTGTACGCTTTTATGTCTGGTTTATTTATCATGAAACATACCATATCCGCATTAGTAGAAAATAAGTTCGGCGTCCTTGCAAGGGTTGCCGGAATGTTCAGCGGCAGAGGGTTCAACATTGAAACTTTAAATGTCGGACCAATGCACGACGGCAAACTTTCACGCATTACTGTGACTGTGAAAGACGATAAAGATGGTGTGAGTCAGTGCGTAAGGCAACTTTCTAAATTTGTTAACGTTTTAGATGTTAAAGATTTTTCTGGCTCTGGAGCATTTGTTGCAAGAGAGCTTGTTATGGTAAAGGTGAAGTCTGATGCAAAAAACAGAGCATCTGTTATCGAAATTGCCGACCTTTTTAGAAGCAAGGTTATCGACGTTGATGCAGATTCTATGATTATTGAATGTACAGGCAACCCTAACAAAATTGCTGCGTTTTTAAATATGATTGAGCCTTTCGGGATTATCGAA